>NZ_SMLC01000140.1 GCF_004349245.1 Actinomadura sp. 6K520
GGGGCTTTTTTCGTCCCCTGATGTGTTGCGGGTGGGTGGCTGGGGGTTCGTTTCGCGGGCGCTGGCCGGGTAGATCAACTGTGCGTTCGGTGGGTCTGCCTTGGGAGGGGACGCGGGCGGCATGGTGACGTTGGTCTTGGCCTATGCCGTCGTCGCCGTACTCGTGCCCTGGGCCCTGGGAGGCCATCGACGCGTGATGGCGTGCGCCGCGGCGGTGCTTCCGGCCGTGACGGCCGTCTGGGCCGTGGCTCACGCGGGTGGGGACGTGCTCACCGAGCAGGTCTCGTGGGCCGCCGACCTCGGGCTCGTCATCGACCTCCGGCTCGACGCGCTCTCCATCGTCATGCTCGTGCTGATCGGCGGGGTCGGCGCCGTCGCGCTGTGCTACGCGGGCTGGTACCTCGACCGCTCCGAAGCCCTGATGATCGGGACGCTGGTGGCGTTCGCGGGGGCGATGACCGGCCTCGTGCTCGCCGACAACCTGCTCGTCCTCTACGTGTTCTGGGAACTGACCACGCTCAGCTCCTTCATCCTGATCGGCACGCCACGCCCCGAGCGCGCCGAGGACCGGCGCGCCGCGACGCAGGCGCTGCTGACGACCACCGCGTTCGGGCTGCTCATGCTCGCCGGGTTCGTGCTGCTCGGGCAGACCGCCGGGACCTACCGGATCTCGGCGCTGCTCGCCGACCCGCCGGGCGGTGCGGCGGCCGAGGCGGGCCTGGTGCTGGTGCTGCTCGGCGCGTTCGCCAAGTCCGGGCAGGTGCCGCTGCACGCCTGGCTTCCCGCGGCGATGGTCGCGCCCTCACCGGTCAGCGCCTACCTGCACGCCGCCGCGATGGTGAAGGCGGGCGTCTACCTCGTGGCGCGGTTCTCGCCCGCGTTCGCCGAGACCGGCCTGTGGCGGCCGGTGGTCGTCTGCGTGGGGCTGGTGAGCCTGGTCGTCGGCGGCGTCATCGCGCTCCGGCAGGACGACCTGAAAGCGCTGCTCGCCTATGGGACCATCAGCCAGCTCGGGTTCCTGATGGTGCTGTTCGGGCACGGAACGCGGACCGCCGCGCTCGCGGGGGCCGCGCTGCTGCTGGCCCACGGGCTGTTCAAGGCGCCGCTGTTCCTCGCGGCCGGGGTCGTGGAACACGAGGCCGGGACCCGCCGGGCCAGTGCACTGTCCGGGATGTGGCGGCGGCTGCCGGTGACGGCGGTCGCGGCGGCGGCGGCGACCGCGTCCATGATCGGCCTGCCGCCCTTCCTCGGGTTCCTGGCGAAGGAGGCCGCCTTCGAGGCGTTCGCCCATGGCGGGTGGGACGCCGCGGTCCTCGCCGGCATCGTCGCGGGATTGGTGCTGACCACGGCCTACGGTGTGCGGTTCCTGCACGGCGCCTTCGCCGGCGGAGGGGGCGGTGTGCGGGGCGCGGACCCGTGGGGGATGACCGTGCCGCTCGCGGTCCCCGCCGCGGCCGGTTTCGCCCTGGGCTTCCTCTACGGGCCGCTGCAGACGATGATCGCGCCGTACGCGGACACGCTCGGCGCGGACGACGGCTACAAACTCGCGCTCTGGCACGGGCTCGGTCTGCCCCTCGCCCTGTCCGCGTTCGCCATCGCCGCCGGTGCCGCGCTGTTCCTGCTCGCCGGCCGGACGTACCCGGCCCGGCCGGTGCGGTGGCCCGTCCCGGACGGCCAGCGCGGCTACAACGGCGTGGCCCGGGGGACCCTCGTGTGGGCGCACGCGGTCACGAAGTGGACGCAGGTCGGTTCGCTTCCCGTGTACCTCGGAGTGATCGGCGCGACGGTCCTCGTGGTGCCGGGCACCGCGCTCTTGGTCGGGATGTTCGGGGACGGCAGCCCCGACGTCGCGGAGTACGTCCTGCGCGGCTGGGACGACCCCGTGCAGTCCGTCCTGGGCGTGGTCGTGATCGTCTGCGGTGTCGCCGCGCTGCTGACCCGCCGCAGGCTGTCGGCGGCGCTGCTGATGGGCGGGGTCGGCTACGCGATCGGCGGGCTCTTCGTGGCGCAGGGCGCGCCGGACCTCGCGCTCACCCACCTCGTCGTGGAGACGCTCCTGCTGATCAGCCTCGTGCTGGTGCTGCGGCGGTTCCCGGACCGTTTCCCCCCGCGCCGGCGCAAGCTCTCCGCCAAGATCGCGACGGGCCTGATCAGCGGGGGCCTCGGCGGGTTCCTCGCGACCTTCCTGGTGGTGGCGTCGCTGAGCCGCACCGACCGGCCGATCGGGCCCGGCTACACCGAACTCGCCGAGGAGGAGGGCACCGACAACATCGTCAACATGATCCTCGTCGAGACGCGGGCCCTGGACACCCTCGGCGAGATCACCGTGGTGGCCGTGGCGTCCATGGGCGTCATCGGCCTCGTGCTCAGCGGCCGCCGCGTCCAACGGCGGCCCGCCGAGGAGCCCGGCGCCGGCGAGCCGGAGGACGCCGGCGGAGGGCAGAGCTGGCTCGCCACCTCCGGCCGTCCCGCGCTCGGCGTCGCGCCGATGCTGCCCGCGGCGGCAGCGGCGCGCGTGCTCAACCCGGCGATCCTCGTGTTCTCCGTCTACCTGCTGCTCGCGGGGCACAACCGGCCCGGCGGCGGGTTCGTGGCCGGTCTCGTGGCGGCCATGGCGTACGTCCTGCGCTACCTGCCGGGCGGCCGGCGCGAACTGGCGGCCGCGATGCCCGTGCGTCCGGGTGTGCTGCTCGGCGGCGGGCTCGGGCTGGCCGTCGCGACGGGCACGGCCGGGTGGGGGCTCGGGGGATTCCCGGACGGAGACTTCCTGGCGAGCGAGATCCTGCGGTTCACGGTGCCGGTCCTCGGCGAGATCAAGCTCTCCACCAGCCTGTTCTTCGACGTCGGCGTGTACCTGCTGGTGCTCGGGCTGGTGCTGACGATCCTCACGACGCTCGGCGCGAGCCTCGACGAGAACGCGCTGGAGGAGGACGTCCCGGAAGAGAACGGGACGGGTGAGGCCGGCCCGGGCGACGCCTCGGAAGGAGCACGAACATGACGGGTCCCGCGCTCGTCCTCGTCCTGGCCGTCGCCGTGCTGTTCGCGGCCGGTTTCAACATGCTGATGGAGCGGTCGCTGATCCGGATCGTGATCGGCTTCATGCTGCTCGGGCACGGCGCCAACGTCCTCCTGCTGCTGGCGGGAGGCGCCGCCGGGTCGCCGCCGCTGCTCGGCGGGAAATCGGAGCGGCCGATGGCCGACCCGCTGCCGCAGGCCATGGTGCTGACCGCGATCGTGATCACCTTCGGGGTGACCGCGTTCCTGCTGGCGCTCGCCTTCCGCAGCCGGATCCTCCTCGGTGAGGACGAGGTGCGCGACGACGTCGAGGACCGCCGGATCCACGCGGGGCGGCGCCGCCAGGAGCCCTGGGCCGGTGGTGACGCGGAGGCCGACCCGGTCGAGGAGAACACCGAGCAGGAGAGCGGCGGGCGTGGCGGCGAGAAGGGCGGCGGTGCATGAACGTCCTCGTTCCGCTGCCGTTCGCGCTGCTGCTCCTGGGGGCCGCGCTCACGATGATCGGCCGCCGCCGGGCGGCATGGCTGCGCGTGCTCGCCCCGCTGACGGTCACGGCGTCGCTCGCCGCCGCCTGCGGCCTGATGGCGGCCGTGTCCCGGGACGGCGTGATCGCCGTCCAGCTGGGCGGCTGGGCCGCGCCGCTCGGCATCACCCTCGTCGCGGACCGGCTGTCGGCGCTGCTGCTCGTGGTGTCCATCGGCGTGCTGCTCGCGATCATGCTGCACGCCGTGGCGGAGGGCGCCGGAGGCACCGGCGGGACCGAGCCGGGCGTGTTCTATCCCGCGTACCTCACGCTGACCGCCGGGGTCGCCCTGATCTTCCTCGCCGGCGACCTGTTCAACCTCTTCGTCGCGTTCGAGATCATGCTGGCGTCGAGCTACGTGCTGATGACGCTCACGCCGACGGCGGAGCGGGTCCAGGCCGGCATGACCTACACCGTGGTCAGCCTCATGTCCTCGATCCTGTTCCTCGCCTCGATCGGCCTGACCTACGCCGCGACGGGCACGGTGAACCTCGCCGACCTGTCCGAGCGCGTCGCGGACCTGCCCGAGGGCACCCGGACGGCGCTCGGGCTGCTGTTCCTCGTGGTGTTCGGGATCAAGGGGGCGATCGCCCCCATGCACCTGTGGCTGCCCGACAGCTACCCGGCCGCCCTCACCAGGGTCACGGCCGTGTTCGCCGCGCTGCTGACGAAGGCCGCCGTCTACGCCCTCATCCGGGTGGAGACGCTGGTCTTCCCCCGGGAGCAGGTGTCGTGGGTCATGCTCGTGCTCGCCGCCGCGACGATGCTCGTCGGCACCCTCGGCGCGCTGACCCACGACGACATCCACCGGGTGTTCTCCTTCATCCTCGTGGGGCACATCGGCTACATGCTGTTCGGCCTGGGGCTGTTCAGCGTCGCCGGGCTCACCGGCGCGATCCTCTACCTCGTCCACCACATCGTGGTGCAGGCCGCGCTGTTCCTGGTCAGCGACCTGATGCAGGGGCGCACGGGAGAGACGTCGCTGCGCCGCCTCGGCGGCCTGGCGCAGCTGTCGTCGTTCGTCGCGGTGCTGTTCTTCATCCCCGCCATGAGCGTGAGCGGGATGCCGCCGTCCTCGGGGTTCATCGCCAAGCTCGCGCTCTTCCAGGCGGGTCTCGGCGAGGACCGCGTGATCGCATTCGTCGTCACCGGCGTCGCGGTGCTGGCCAGCCTGCTCACCCTCATGGCGATGTCCCGGATCTGGACGCTCGGGTTCTGGCGTCCCCGGCCGGAGGAGGCCGGCGAGCCGCCCGCGGCCGCCTCCTACACGCGGGCGAGCACGCGGCTCATGGGGACGGTGACGGCCGTCCTCGTCGTCGGCGGCCTGCTCATCGCCGTGTTCGCCGGGCCGCTGTCGTCCTGGAGCAGCCTCGCCGCGGCCGACCTGCTCGACCCGACGGCGTACCGGAGCGCCGTGCTGGGGGGAGGGACACCGTGAACCGCAACGTCCGCCGCGTCGCCTCCCGCCTGCTCATGGGGGGGTGGCTGCTGGGAGTCTGGCTGCTGCTGTGGGGACGGATCGACGCGCTGACCGTGATCGGCGGCGCCGTCGTCGTCGCCGGCGCGTACGCGGCGAGCCGGCTGCCCGCGGTCCCGCTGATCCGGCGGATACGGCCGCTGCGCGTCGTCGCGGTCATCGTCGAGTTCGGCTGGGACCTGCTGGTCTCCAGCGTGGTCATCGGATGGCACGCGCTGTACCGGCCGGGACGGGTGCGCAGCGCCGTCCTCGACGTGGAGATGCGGTCCCGCTCGGAGCTCATCCTGCTGGGGGTGACGACCAGCATCTCCCTCCGTCCCGGGACCCTCCTCATCGACCTGAACGCGGAGCGGACCGTGCTGCGCATCCACGCCATGCCCGTCCGCGGCCCGAAGGAGGCCCACGCCACGCGGGCGGGCGTGGTCCGGACGGAGGACAGGCTGATGGGCGCATTCGTGACCTGGGAAGACGCACCTCCGGAGGAGGACGACGACCGATGAACACCGTCTACGTCGTGACCATGGCGCTCCTGGGCGCCGCGTTCCTGATGACGACCGCGCGGCTGGTCCGCGGCCCCACCAGCTTCGACCGCATCATGGCGGTGGACGTCATGGCGGTCCTGCTGGTCAGCGGGATCGCGGTGCACTCGGCCTTCTGGAACGAGCCCGCGTACGCCCCGCTCCTGCTCGTCGTGGCGATGCTGGGCTTCGTCGGCTCGGTCAGCGCGGCGCGCCTCGCGGGGGCCCGGGCGGAGCGCCCATGAGCGTCGGCGACGTCATCACCGCCGTCCTGCTGCCCGCGGGCGCCGTATTCTGCGCCCTCGGCGCCCTGGGCGCGCTGCGCTTCCCCGACCTGCACAGCCGGCTGCACGCGGCGACGAAGCCGCAGACGATCGGGCTGCTGCTGATCCTCGGCGGGGTCGCGCCGCAGGCCGGTTCCGTCTCCGCCGCCGCCCCGCTGCTCCTGGTCGGCTTCTTCCAGCTGCTCACCGCGCCGGTCACCGCCCAGGCGGTCGGCGGCGCCGCCTACCGCGCCGGCGTCATCGACCGCGCCACCCTCACCGTCGACGACAGCCGCCGGGAGGGGGCGGGCGCCGCCGGGTTCCAGCCGGACCGGTGATCACTCCTCGGTGGCGGGGCCGCCTCCGGCGAGGTACTCGGTGAGGATGTCCTCCTCGGTGGCGCCGCGGCGCCAGTAGCCGGTGAAGGTGACGGCGCGGCGGTCCAGGCCGCGGTCGCGGACCAGGTGGCGGCGCAGCGCCTTGACGGCGGACGACTCGCCCGCGATCCAGGCGTAGGCGCCGTCCGGCGGTTCCGCGGCGCGGACGGCGTCGAGCAGGCCGCCGGGGGAGACCCACGTGACGTCCGCGTCGGCGGCGGTGGGGAGGTCCTGCCGGTCGCCGGGGTCCGGGACCTCGATCCAGACCCGGGCGGGCGTGCCGGCGGGAAGCCAGGCGAGGTTCCCGGCGATGGCGGGCAGCGCGGTCAGGTCGCCCGCCATCAGCACGGGGGCACCGGGCGGCGGGCGGAAGTCGAAGCCGCCGTTGTCGGGGCCGGTCGGGCCGAGGACGGTGACGCGGTCGCCGGGGCGGGCGTGCGCCGCCCAGCGGGCCGCCGGGCCGGACGAGCCGTCCTCCTCGTGCAGGGCGAAGTCGACGTCCAGCTCGCCGGGCCGCAGGTCGCGGACGGTGTAGGACCGCATGATGCCGCGTTCGGCCGGGTCCAGGGCCCGCCAGTCGGCGAACCACGTGTCACCGTCGCTGTTGTCCGGCATGACCGGCACGTCCTGGTGCGGGTGCGGGAAGAACATCTTGAAGCGCTGGTCGCGCCCGGCCGTGGCGAACGCCGGCTCCGCGGAGCCGTCCAGGGCCTCCCCGCCGAGCGTGATCCGGACCATGCTCGGGCCGAGCCGCTCGGACCGCAGGACGTGCAGGTCGAAGAAGGCGAAGGGGTGGGCCGGTCTCGCCGGGGCCGGCCTCCTGGCCGTCTTCGTGGTCGTCTCCGTCATGACGCCGCCTTTCAGCCGGTCTTCTTCGCGGAGCGCAGGGCCTCGGCGAAGGCTTCGAGGAGCGGTGCGCAGCCCGCGTAGGAGAAGCGGGGCTCGGGCTGCCACGGGACGACCTGGCCGGCCTTCACCGCGGGCAGATCCTTCCAGGTGGGCTTGTCGCCGAGGTCCTTCGGCTGGAGCGCCTGGGTGCGGGAGTCGAGCAGGATGACGTCGGCCTTGTACTTGCCGGCGTTCTCCCAGCTGAGGTTCTCGAAGTAGCCGTTCTGGTCGAGCTTGTCCGGGACGACGAGGTCGACGCCGAGTTCCTTGAGGTAGATCAGGTCGGTGTTCTTGTCCGGGCTGGAGGCGTAGAACAGGTCGGGGCTCGCGGACGCGGCCAGCACCTTCAGGCCGCCGCCGGCCCCGGCCGCCGCGCGCACCGCCTCGGCGGCCTTCTCGAACCGCTCCTTCGCGGCGGTGACCTTCGCCGACTTGACGTCCGCGCCGAGCGCGGCGGCAAGGGCGGCGGTCCGCTCGATCGGCTTGGGCAGCGGCACCGCGCCCGCCGCGATCGCGGCGCTGGGCGCCAGCGCGTAGATCTTGTCCTTGCTCTCCGGCGGGACGTAGAACAGCTCGTCCTCCAAGAACATGTTGCTGACCAGGAGCTCGGGACGCAGCGCGGCGTACTTCTCGATGTTGAACTCGCCGAAGGCGTTGCCGATGATCTCCAGCCGGTCGACGGGCAGGTCCCCGGCCTGCGGGTCGGGCTTGCCGTCCTTGAGCTTCGTCGGGCCGAACACCCCGACGAGCTGCTGGTCGACGCCGAAGTCGTACAGCGCCGCCGCAGCGGCGACGTAGCCGACGACGCGCTGGGGCCGCGACTTCAGGTCGATCTTCTCGCCGCGGTCGTCGGTGAACGACCAGGCGTCGCCGGACGAGGCGGCCGTGCCGCCGCCGTCACCGCCGCACGCGCTGATCAGGGCGCCGAGGGCGACGGCACCGCCCGCGCCGAGGAAGCCCCGCCGGGTGAGGGCGGCGGGGGTGAGCTGACGGGCGCCGGTGTTCGACATTTCGGGCGTTCTCCAATAATCGCGTACTCTGGCCCCTATTGCGGGCTTTTGGATCAGCGCTTAGGTTAACCTAACCTAAGTAGCTGTCCACAAGGTGGGATCGATCACCCGGTCCCCCGGCGCGTCCCCGGAGCCCCGCCAGGTGTTGTCGACCAAGTCCCCGCCGGTCACGGCGCCCGCCGCACGGCCCTCGGGCAGCGGGCGGGCGGCCGGGCTCGCCGGCGCGCTGCTGCTCCTGACCGCGGCCGTGCTGCTCAGCCTCGCGGTCGGCGCGAAGCCGCTGTCGCCCGGCGAGGCGTGGGACGGCCTGTTCCACGCCGGCTCGCCCGCGTACACGATCGTCCACGACATGCGCCTCCCGCGGACCGTGCTCGGCCTGCTCGCGGGCCTGGCGCTCGGTCTCGCCGGCGCCGTGATGCAGGCGCTCACCCGCAACCCGCTCGCCGACCCCGGGCTGCTCGGCATCAACGCCGGCGCGGCGGCCGCCGTCGTCTCGGCGATCTCCTTCCTCGGCGTCACCTCGTTCACCGGGTTCGTGTGGTTCGCGTTCGCCGGCGCGGGAGCGGTCGCGGTGCTGCTCTTCGCGGTCGGCGGCGGGCGCGCCGCCACACCCGCCCGGCTGGTCCTCGCCGGGGCCGCGCTGAACGCCGCGCTGTACTCCTACGTGAACGCGGTGCAGCTGCTCGACACCGCGTCCCTCGACCGGATGCGCTTCTGGACGGTCGGCTCGCTCGCCTCCGCGCAGTACGACACGATCGTGCGCGTCGCCCCGTTCGTCGCCGCCGGGCTGGTGGTGGCGCTGCTGCTGGCCCGCCCGCTGAACGCGATGGCGATGGGCGAGGACGCCGCCCGCGCGCTCGGCGCCGACCCCGGGCGGGCGCGCGTCGCCGCGATCCTCACGGTCACGCTGCTGTGCGGGGCGGCGACCGCGGCCTGCGGGCCGATCATCTTCGTCGGGCTGATGGTGCCGCACCTCGTCCGCGCGCTGACCGGGTCGGACCTGCGGTGGCTGTTCCCGTACTGCGCGATCCTGTCGCCGGCGCTGATGCTGGCGGCCGACGTCATCGGACGCGTCGTCGCGCGTCCCGCCGAGCTCCAGGTCGGCATCGTGATGGTCGTCGCGGGCGGGCCGGTGTTCCTCTACTTCGTGCGCCGCCCCCGCCGCAGGGCGCTCGCCTCATGATCGGGTCCCGCCTCGGGAAGGGGCGTCACCAGAACCGCGGCCCGCACTTCGCCGTCGTGCGGGCGCCCCTCGGGCTCTCGCTCCGCTTCCGCCCGCGCGCCGTCATCGTCGCGGCCGCCTGCCTGGCCGTGGCACTCGGCATGGGCGTGCTCCTCATCGGCACGGGCGACTTCCCGATGAGCCCCGCCGATGTCGTGCGCACCCTCGCCGGGCAGGGCGCGCCCGCCGACACGCTCATCGTGAACCAGATCAGGCTGCCGCGCACGGTGGCCGGGCTCGCGGTGGGCGCGGCGCTCGGCCTCGCGGGCGCGATCTTCCAGTCGCTGGTGCGCAACCCCCTCGGCAGCCCAGACATCCTCGGCTTCACCCAGGGCGCGTCCACCGGCGTCCTCGCCGTGATCGTGCTGACCGGCGGCGGCAGCGTCGCCGTCGCCGCGGGCGCCGCGGCCGGCGGGCTGGCGACCGGGCTGCTCGTGTACGCGGTGGCGGGCCGGCGGGGCGCGCACGGCCAGCGGCTCATCCTCGTCGGCATCGGGATCGCCGCCATCCTCACCGGCGTGAACGGCTACCTGCTCACCCAGGCCAACATCGTCGACGCCGCCCGCGCCGTCCTGTGGCTGACCGGCAGCCTCGACGGCCGCGACTGGGCGGACGCCGCGCCCGTCCTCGCCGGGCTCGCCGTCCTCGGCCCGCTCGTCCTCGTCGGCTGCGGCCGCGCGCTGCGGATGCTGGAGATGGGCGACGACGCCGCGCACGGGCTCGGCGTCCCCATCGAGCGGGTGCGGCTGCTCATGCTGACCGCGGCGGTGCTGCTCACCTCGTTCGCCGCGGCCGCGGCCGGGCCGGTGGCGTTCGTCGCGCTGACCGCGCCGCAGCTCGCCCGCCGGCTGACCCGCACCACCGGCCCCAACCTGCTGCCCGCGATGTGCATGGGCGCTGCGCTGCTGGTGACCGCCGACTGGACGGCGCAGCGCGCCTTCCCGGGGCATCAGCTCCCGGTCGGCGTGGTGACCGGGCTCCTCGGCGGCGGATACCTGGTCTGGCTCCTCGTGACCGAACGCAAGACGGGACGAATCTGATGAAGGACGCAAGGTTGTCGCCGCCAGGTGCACGGCTGACCGGGGAGGGGCTCACCCTCGGATACGACGGGCGCACCGTCGCCGAGGGCCTCGACGTCGCCGTCCCGGACGGCTCCTTCACGGTGATCGTGGGCCCGAACGCGTGCGGCAAGTCGACGCTGCTGCGGGCGCTGACCCGGATCCTCAAGCCGTCCGCCGGCACCGTCGTGCTGGACGGGGAGCCGATCGCGGGCTGGCCCGCCAAGAAGCTGGCCCGGACCCTGGGGCTCCTGCCGCAGTCCTCGATCGCGCCGGACGGCATCACGGTCGCCGACCTGGTCTCGCGCGGCCGGTACCCGCACCAGAGCCTGCTGCGGCAGTGGTCGCGGGAGGACGAGCGGGTCGTCGCCGAGTCGCTGGCGGCGACCGGGGTCGGGGACCTCGCCGACCGGCACGTGGACGAGCTGTCGGGCGGGCAGCGGCAGCGCGTCTGGATCGCGATGGCGCTGGCCCAGCAGACCCGGCTGCTGCTGCTCGACGAGCCGACGACGTACCTGGACATCGCCCACCAGATCGAGGTCCTCGACCTGTGCGCCCGGCTGCACGAGGAGGGCCGGACGGTCGTCGCCGTCCTGCACGACCTCAACCACGCCACCCGGTACGCCACCCACCTGCTCGCCATGCGGGAAGGCCGGATCGTGGCGGAGGGCGACCCCTCGTCGGTCGTCACGGCGGACCTGGTCGAGGAGGTGTTCGGGCTGCCGTGCCGGGTGATCGAATGCCCCGAGACCGGGACGCCCCTGGTCGTCCCGGCCGCGCGCACCCGCGCCCCCGCCCTGCGCTGACCCGGGCGGCGGCCGGCGCGGGCGGGGACGGATGCGGCGGGGACCGGGCGCACACGACCCCGGTCCCCGCCGCCGGTCTCTCGCTACTTGCCCGCCGGGACCTCGTACGCCTCGGCGGTCTTGGAGGCGGTGGCCTCCCGCTCGACGACCAGGCCGCCGGCCGCCTTGGCGTCCGTCCGCAGGATGTAGGTCTTGCGGGTGCCCGGCTCGTTCACCTTCGAGAAGTCCATCGCGGTGCCGTACCCGCCGTCGTAGGACGTGCTGGACCGGTGCGCCTTGATCAGGCCCTCCCGGGTGAGGTCCTTGGCCTGGCACGCCTTCGTGAGCGCGTCACCGAAGATCACCGCGCTGGTGTAGCCGTTGACGACCGCGTTGTCCAGCGGCTGCCCCGGGTACTTCTTCTCGTAGTCGCCGGCCAGCTTCTTGATCTTCTCCAGGTCGGACGAGATCGGCGCGCCGGCGCTGGCGAGGTAGAAGTCCTTGAGCAGCGCGGGCGCCGCCGGGGTCTTCAGCAGCTGCGGGGAGAACCCGGAGTTGCTCGCCACGATCGGCACCGTCAGCCCCTTGGAGCGCGCGACGCCCGCGAGCGACGCCGACTGCATCGGCCCGGCGCTCATCAGGATCGCCGACACCCCGGCGCTCCGCAGCGCCGACACCTGCGCGCTCATGTCGTTGTCGGTCGCCTTGATCTTCTGCTCGACGATCGTCAGGCCGAGTTCCTTGGCCGCGTGCTTGGACCCGGCCAGGGCGCTCTCCCCGTAGTCGCCCTCGAAGTACACGTGGCCGACCTTGTCGCCCTTCTTGACGCCCTTCTCCTCCGTCAGGAAGTCCAGGGCGTTGATCATGTCGATGTCGTAGGTGGTGCCGGTGACCTGGATGTACTCGTTGCCGAGCAGCGTCGTCGCCCACGCGTTGGGGATGACGAACATCTTGTCGGCGGTGATGCGGTCACCGAGCGCCGTCACCATCGGCGACCCGACGAACTGGGCGAGGCCGATGACGTTGGACTCCAGTTCGCTGTAGGCGGCCACGGCCTTCTGCACGTCGTACCCGTGGTCGCGGACGACGAGCTCGACCGTCCGCCCGCAGATGCCGCCGTCGGCGTTCACCTGCTCGACGTACATCTTCTGCGCCTGGGTGAGGCTCTTGCCGAGCGGTGCGTACACCCCCGTCATGTCGGTCTGGACACCGATGCTGATCTTGTCGTCGGTGACCCCGGTCCCCTGCTTGACGCCGTCGGCACCGGTCGCCCCCGAGCCGCCGGTCGCCTTGTCGCTGCAGGCCGCCATGGCCAGCGGCAGGGACAGCGCCAGGGCGCCGGCCACCGTGGCGCGCACCATTCGTCTCATGCTGGTTGCTCCTCTTTTTCGAGTGGGGTGAGGTGTCGGGAGGCCCGGCGGCGGGACGCGGCGGTGCGCAGCATCGGCCACACCCCGGCGAGGCCGCGGGGCAGGAAGAGGACGACGGCGACGACGGCGGCGCCGTACAGGATTCGGGCGGCCTCGGCGGGGGAGACCCCGCCCGAGCCCGGTGCGGCGACCATCGGCAGGTCGTCGCCGAAGCGGGTGAGGAACTGCGGCAGGACGGAGACGAACACCGCCCCCGCGACGGCGCCGGCGACGCTGCCGAGCCCGCCGATGACGATCATGGCGAGGTAGTCCAGGGCCAGGAACATCCCGAAGTAGTCGGGGACGGTCCGCTGGAACGCCAGCGCGAGCAGCGCGCCCGCCGCCCCCGCGTACATCGACGACAGCACGAACACCCCGGCCCGGTAGCGGGCCACCGGCACGCCCATGACCGACGCGGCCACCTCGTGGTCGCGGATCGTGTTCATGGCCCGTCCCGGGCGGCCGCGCAGGATGCCGCGGGCGATCCACGCGGCCGGGACCAGCAGGGCGACGGCGAGGAACCACAGCCGCTCCAGCGCGCCGAGCGGCACGTTGAACAGCACGACGCCGGGGGAGTCGTCGAAGGAGAACCCGAAGATCTCCAGCGGCGGGACGTTCCGCCCGTTGAAGCCGCCGGTGACGCTCTCGGCGTTGAACAGCACGTGCTGCCCGATGAAGATCAGCGCGAGGGAGGCGATGCCGAGGTAGACGCCGCGCAGCCGTCCCGCGATGGGGCTGAAGGCACCGCCCGCGACGCCGGCGAGGACGATCGCGCCGAGGAACGCCAGCGGGGTCGGCAGCCCGAGGCCCGACATCTCGTCTCCCGGTGAGGACGCCAGGTACACGTACCCGTAGGCGCCCACGGCCAGGAAGAACGCGTGGCCCATCGACAGCTGCCCGGTGGACCCGGTGAGCAGGTTCAGGCCGATCGCGCCGATCGCCGCGGACATCGCGAACAGGCCCGTCTGCAGCCAGAACGCGTCCAGGTAGAGGGGCGGCAGGAGCATGAGCCCCAGGACCGCCGGGACGAGCCACCACCGTCCCGGGCCGATCAGGCGGGGGAGGATCCGACGTTCAGACACGCGACAGCTCCCTCGTCCCGAACAGTCCCGCCGGGCGGACCAGCAGCACGATGAGCATCACCAGGAACGGCGCGACGCCGCCGATGCCACGGCCCAGGAACGTCAGGTCGCCCTGGTAGCCGGTCACCAGCGACTCGGTGAGCCCGATGAGGAGCCCGCCGACCAGCGCTCCGGTGGTGGAGTCGAGCCCGCCGAGGATCGCGGCGGGGAACGCCTTCATCGCGGCGAACGAGGTGCCGCGGTCCAGGCCCGGCGTGGGGAACACCGTGAGGAACAGCGCCGCGACGGCGGCGAGCCCGCCCGCGATCGCCCACGCGGCCAGCGACACCCGGGACAGCCGGATGCCCATCAGCGAGGCCGTCTCGCCGTCCTCGGCCGCCGCCCGCATCGCCACGCCCCACGACGTGAAGCGGAACGCCAGCAGGAACGCCGTGATGATCGCCGCCGCGACGACGAGCGCGGCGATGCGCGTCTGGGCGATGCCGACGCCGCCCACGTACACGATCTTGTCCTGCCACGGGTCGCCGAGCGAGAGGACCTGCGTGCCGATCCGGCGCGTCAGCTCGGTCGCCAGCACGATGTCGATGCCGATCGTGACGATCGCCAGTACCGCCTGGTCCTCCACCCGCGCGTGCCGCAGCACCAGCACCTGGACCAGCACGCCGAGGACCGCCGCGGCGGCGATGCCCGCGGCGAGCGCCGGGAGGAAGCCGATGTCGTCGTGCAGCACGGCCGTGACGAAGCCGCCCGCCAGCAGCAGCGACGCGTGCGCGAAGTTGACCACCTCGGTGGCCTTGAAGATGATCACGAAGCCGAGGGCGATCAGCGCGTAGACCGCTCCCGCCGAGACCCCGTTGATCACCAGCTCGATGAACGTGCTCAAGGGTTTCCTTCCCCGTGGGAGGGCGCCGCCGGCTCGTGGGCGGCGCCGAGATAGGCGCGGATCACGGCCGGGTCGCGCTGCACCCGCTCCGGTTCGCCGCCCGCGATGCGCCTGCCGAAGTCCAGGACGGTCACCTCGTCGGCCAGCCGCATGACCATGCCCATGTCGTGCTCGACCAGCAGGATCGACAGGCCAAGGTCGGCGCGGGCGCGGGCGATGACCTCGGCCATCCGCCGCCGCTCCCCGCCGTTCATCCCGGCGACCGGCTCGTCCAGGAGCAGCAGCCGGGGTTCCATCGCCAGCGCGCGGGCCAGCTCCAGGCGCTTCTGTACGCCGTAGGGCAGCGTGCCGGCGGGCGCGCCCAGGTGGTCGTCCACGCCGACGAACCGGGCGATCTCGCGGACCCGCGCCCGGTGCCGGGCGTCCTCGCGGCGCGCCCACGGCGTCCGCAGGCCCGCGGACGCGAACCCGGCGCGGGTGAGCCGGTGCCGCCCGAGCATCAGGTTGTCCTCGGCGGACTGGTGCCGCGACAGCGCGATGTTCTGGAACGTGCGGGCGACGCCGAGGGCGGCGATCCGGTGCGGCGGCAGCGACGTCAGCTCCGCGCCGCCGAACCGGACGCTGCCCTCGCTGGCCCGGTACACCCCCGACAGGACGTTGAAGCACGTCGACTTGCCCGCGCCGTTCGGCCCGATGATCGCGTGCACGGTCCCGGGCGCGACGGTGAAGCCGACGTCGTCCAACGCCGTGAGCCCGGCGAACCGCACCGTGAGCCCGCGGACGACGAGCGCGCCCGGCTCCGCCTCCTGCGCGGGGGCGGCCTCCCGGTTCGCTTCGCTCAGCTCTGTCTCTTGCGAGGGGGCGACCCCCCGCGCCCCCCGGTTCGCTTCGCTCATCCCGTCCACCTCCCAAGCGCGGGCGGAATGAACTTCTCGGCCGCCTGACCGTCCTCCTCGGTGTCGGTCTCCTCACCGACCCCGAGGTAGCGGCGCCGGATCTCGTCGCTGCCGGCCAGTTCCGCCGACGGCCCGTGCAGCGCGACGGCGCCGACCTCGAGGACGTGCGCGTGCGACGACAACTCCAGCGCCAGCGCGGCGTTCTGCTCGATCAGCAGGATCGCGGTGCCCTGCAGGTTGATCTCGCGGACGGTCTCGGCGATCCGCTCGGCCATCAGCGGGGCGAGGCCGAGCGTCGGCTCGTCCAGCAGCAGGACCGACGGGCACGCCATCAGCGCCCGCCCGATCGCGAGCATCTGCTGCTCGCCGCCGGACAGCAGCCCGGCCCGCTGCCGCGCCCGCTCCGCCAGCACCGGGAAGAGCTCCAGCACCCGCCCGTGCGCCTTGGCGGCCTCGGACCGGCTGGGCGCGCCGAGCGCACCCGCCCGCAGGTTCTCCTCGACGCTGAGCCGGCCGAACACCCGCCGCCCCTCCGGCACCTGCACCACCCCGGCCGCGACGACGGTCGCCGGGTGCAGCCCGATCAGGGAGCGGTCGCCGAGCCGCACCGAGCCCGCATCCACCGCGCCGCGGTGGAACGGAAGCGTCCCCGAGATCGCCCGGAGCAGCGTCGACTTGCCCGCCCCGTTGGCGCCGAGCACCGCCGTCACCGATCCGGCCGGGACGTCCAGCGACACGCCGTGCAACGCCCGCACGGCCCGGCCGTAGGTCACCGACAGATTCCGGACCGCGAGGGTCCCGTTCGCCATGCACGCCTCCACAATTCGTGTGGCTGGCACCCCAACACGGGGCGCCGACCTGCGTCCATGGGGCGCGGGCAAGACGTGGCGGGCGTCCAATCGAACGCCATTCGGATTGTGTGGCGAGCACAGCCGGCACCGCCCGGGGGGTGGATCCGGGGGGTGTTCCGGTCGTCCGGTTGTGCGCGGTCAGCGGAGGTGGCGCTCCACCGACTCGACCTTCGCGTCGAGGGCGCCGGTGACGCCGGGACGGAGGTCGGCCTTGACGACGAGGCTCACCCGCGGGGCCCGCGCGGCGACCGCGTCGGTGGCCGCCTTCACCACGGCCATCACCTCGTCCCACTCGCCCTCGATCGTGGTGAACATGGCGTCGGTGCGGTTGGGCAGCCCGCTCTCGCGCACCACGCGCACGGCCTCCGCGACGAGCTCACCGACCTCCGCACCGGCGCCGAGCGGGGTCACCGAGAACGCGACGAGCATCGTGGACCTCCATTGGTCAGGGCTGCAGGACCTGCCGCACCACGATCTCATCCAGGCGCCGCTCGACGATCGCCCCGGCCGGCCAGTCGCGGACGAGGGTCCGCAGCAGCGCCGCCTCGTGCTCGGCGAACGAGGAGTCGCAGCCCTGCTGTTCGAGGCTGGACCTGATCGCCAGCACGTAGTCCTCGTCGGTGAACCCCGGCACCTCCCGGACCATCGCGGTCGTCGTGGCGCGGTGCGAGTTGAGGCCCGCGAACGAGCGCCCGCAGCCGCACCCGCCGTCGGGGTCGTCCCGGTCGCGTGCGCACACGATCCCGATGTGGACGAGTTCGCCTTCGACGCACCAGTCGAAGTCGTTCGCGCGGAATCCCTGGCTGGAGTTGGTGGCGGTGAGCAGCTTCAAGGCCATTACCCCCTCGGCGCGTCCGTGGACCCGACCACCGTACGACGAGGGTCTGACGTAACGTCGGGGGCATGAGCGAAGACGTCCTGCTCCACCGCGACGCGGCGTTCACCACGATCACGATGAACCGGCCGCGCCGCCGCAACGCGCTGTCCCGCGACTTCCTCCTTGAGCTGACCGATGCGTTCCGCGAGGCGGGCGGCACCGACGCCCGCGGGGTGATCCTCGCCGCGAACGGCCCGGTCTTCTCCGCCGGCCACGATTTCGCCGACATGGCGGGGGCCTCCCACGCCGACGTCCGCGACCTGCTCCAGGTCTGCACGGAGCTGGTGCGGACGATCCAGTCCGTCCCCCAGGTGGTGGTGGCCCGCGTGCACGGCCTGGCCACCGCCGCGGGCTGCCAGCTGGTGGCGAGCTGCGACCTGGCGGTGGCCGCCGAGAGCGCCGGCTTCGCCGCCCCGGGCGGCAAGGGCGGCTGGTTCTGCCACACGCCGCTGGTGGCGATAGCCCGCAACGTCGGCCGCAAACGCGCCGCGGAGATGGCGCTCACCGGCGAGATCTTCGACGCCAGGACGGCCGCCGACTGGGGCCTGGTCAACTACGCGGTCCCCGACGAGGACCTGGAGAAGGCGACCCACGACCTGCTCCAGCGAGCCACCCAGGGCAGCCCGTCCAGCAAGGCCCTTGGCAAACAAGGCATGTACGCCCAATTCGACCGCCCCGAACAAGACGCCTACACCTACGCAATAGAAGTAATGGCAGCCTCCAGCCAAACCCCGGAGGCCCAAGAAGGAATGGCGGCCTTCCTGGAGAAGCGCCCTCCAACCTGGCCCACCTGAACCAAGAGGGGGCGAGGGGCGGAGCCCCAGGACCTTGCCCCGCGCAAAGGAAGAGGGAGCGCCTGAGCCGGGGAGGGGTATGGGGGCGGAGCCCCGAGCCACGCACAAAGGTGCAGGGCCGCGGAGACCTGAGCCGGGAGGGGGCGTGGGGGCGGAGCCCCCACATCGGGGGTCCGGGGGTCGTCCCCCGGAGGGTGGCGGAGGACCACCGGCCCACGCTCTCCGTGGGCATGGTTCGCCCAGGTCCGTAGGGCGGGCGGGACTCGAACCCGCGACCGGGAGATTATGAGTCTCCTGCTCTGACCAGCTGAGCTACCGCCCCGCAGCGTCCCGCCGTGCCGGTCGGGGCGTTGCCGGGTGTCATCTTAGCGGTGCGAAAAAGGTGGCTGCCACAGTCATTTCGGGGGTGTCGGGGGTGGGTGCGGGTCCTACTTCGGGTGGGGCGATGTCATACCTGGTACCGAGTGACGGGGGCGGGAACCCGTCGGTAGGGTCCCGCGTATGTCGAGACGCATCCTCGTCCTCGTTTCCGGGCTGCTGGCGCTGGTGTTGACCGGTGGGTGCAGCTGGGGCGGGTCGGACGAGCCCGCCGGGAAGGCGGATTTCGATGCCGCGCAGACGTTGCGGCAGGCCGCGCAGGCGATGGGGGATCTGCAGAGCGTGGCGTTCACCGTGGAGTCGGAGGGGCAGACCCCGGTGATCGTGAAGGGCGGCGATCTGAAGCTGCTCCGGGAGGGGGACGCGGAGGGGACGCTGACGGTCGAGCAGCAGGGCCAGAACGTCGAGATGAAGGTCGTCGCGGTGGGCGACAGCATCTACCTGGACGCGGGGACGGGCGGCTGGCGCAAGCTGCCGAAGGCGCTGGCGGCGAGCATGTACGACCCGTCGGCGGTGCTGGATCCGGAGCGCGGGATCGCGAAGCTGCTGGGGTCGGCGGCGGAGCCGGAGCCGCAGGCGGTGGAGAAGGTCGGCGGCAAGGAGGCGTACCGGGTCGGGGCGACGTTGCCGAGGGCGCAGCTCGCGGGGCTGATTCCGGGGATCAACGCGGATCTGGAGGGGCAGCTCTGGGTCGACCGGTCCACTCATCGGCTGGTGAAGGTGCGGGGGGCGTTCCCGGAGGGGAAGGGCGCGGTGGTGATCTCGTTCACCGAGTTCGACGCGCCGTACGAGATCAGCGCGCCGAAGTGAGGCGGCGTCGCCGGGTCGCGATCGGGGCCGGCGGGGCGGTGGTGCTGCTGGCCGCGCTCGACGCCTACGTGGTCACGACGATCCTGGTGCCGGTGGTCAAGGATCTCGGCATTCCGGTGAACCGGCTGGAGCGGGTGACGCCGGTGCTGTCGGGGTTCCTGCTGGGGTACGTGGCGGCGATGCCGCTGCTGGGGCAGTTGTCGGACCGGTTCGGGCGGCGGCCGCTGCTGCAGGCGTGCCTGGTGTTCTTCGCGGTCGGTTCGGCGGTCACGGCGGTGGCGGGCGATGTGCCGCTGCTGACGGCGGGGCGGGTGGTGCAGGGC
>NZ_SMLC01000141.1 GCF_004349245.1 Actinomadura sp. 6K520
GCCGCCCCCGGCGCCTCCCTTCCCGGGCCCGGTCCCCGGGATGACGGCCCAGTACCCGCCGCCCGCAGTGGCCGGGACCGCGGCCGGGACGGCGCGCCGCAGGTCGGCGCTGCCGCCGATCCTCGCCGGGGCCGTCGTGGCGACGGCGGTCCTGGCGGTCGCCGGGTTCCTGCTGTGGCCGGACGGTTCGCCCGGCGGCGGGCCGGAGGAGTCCCGGCAGCCGACGACCGTCGCGAAGCAGTCCACCCCGGGCGCGCAGGACACGCCCACCGGGCCCGCGACCAGGCCGGCATCGTCCAGCGGCCCGTCCGCGGCGCCCCTCCCGGCCGGGCTGGTCCGGTCCGCCGGCCCCGGCTTCACCATCGGGGTCCCGCGGGGATGGCAGCGCGTCGAACGGGGCGACAGCGTCATCTGGAACGACCCCGCGGGCACCGCCTACGTCCAGGTCGACCGGACGCCATGGTCGGGCGACCCGTACGAGCACTGGCTGACCTGGGAGCGGGAGGCCATCGCCGACGGCAACCTCCGGAACTTCAGCCGGGTCTCGATCACCCGCACGCGCGTCGCCGGCGTGCCCGCGGCCGACATCGAGTTCACCTGGACCCGCGACAGCGGCCTCACCCGCGCCCGCGACCGCGGGCTGATCGCCGGCGGCCGGTCGTACGCGGTGGTGGTCGCGGTTCCCGCGTCCCAGTGGAACGAGAACGAGGCACTCGTGAACAATGTGCTCGACACGTTCCGTCCCTCCGGGGTGGGATGACGAACGGGGGGGACCTTCCAGTCATGGCACAGGCACGTCTGCTCGGTAATCGCTACCGGCTCGACTCGGTGGTCGGCCGGGGCGGGATGGGCACCGTGTGGCGCGCCTTCGACGTCATGCTCGACCGCGAGGTCGCGGTCAAGGAGGTCGTGCTCCCGCCGGGCCTGGACGACTCCGAACGCGCCGTGCTGTACGAGCGGACGTTCCGGGAGGCGCGGGCGTCGGCGCGGCTGAACCACTCCGGGGTGGTGACCGTCCACGACGTGGTGGAGGAGTCGGACCGGCCGTGGATCGTGATGGAACTGGTCCTCGCCCCGTCCCTGCAGGACCTGCTGGACCGGGGCCCCATGGAGCACCGCAGGGTCGCCGACATCGGGCTGCAGATGCTCGGCGCGCTCCGGCACGCCCACGAGAAGGGCATCCTGCACCGCGACGTCAAGCCCAGCAACGTCCTGATCACCGACACCGGGCGGGTCGTGCTCACCGACTTCGGCATCGCGCAGGTGGAGGGCGACGCCACCCTCACGCAGACGGGCCTGGTGATGGGTTCGCCGGCCTACATCCCACCGGAGCGGGTGCAGGGTGAGCGGGCGGTCCCGGCGTCCGACCTGTGGGCGCTGGGCGCGACGCTGTACGCGGCCGTGGAGGGCCGCTCCCCCTACGAGCGGTCGGACGCGATGTCGTCGCTGCAGGCCGCGCTGACCGAACCGGTGCCGCCGGCCCGCAACGCGGGGCCGCTCGCGCGGGTGCTGGACGGGCTGCTGGCGCGGGAGCCGGCGCACCGGATGACGGCGGCGCAGGCACAGCCGCTGCTCACCCGGGTCGCGGCGATGCTCCCGCCGTCGCGTCCGCTCCCGCCGCGTGCCGCCGAGACGATGACGGACGACGAGCCCGGCCGCTACCTGCGGGGCGGCGGCCGGACGGGGGACGCGGCCGAGACCGTCCTGGACCCGGACGAGATGGAGGCGGTCACCCGCCGCGACCCCGGCGAGCCGGAGCCGGTCACCCGCCACGACCCGGTCCGGTTCGGCGACCAGGGCCACGGACCCGGCCCCGGCCGAGCACCGGGCCCGGGACCAGGCCAGGGGACCGGCCAGAGGACCGGCCAGGGCGCCGGTCAGTGGGCGCCGCAGCCCTCCCGGACGCGGCAGGCCCCGGGCCCGCAGACGCCTCCGCCGTGGGAGCAGCCCCGGCAGTACACGAACTGGCAGCAGCCTCCGCCGCCGCCCGTGCACGGCCTCGGCGGCGACCGGGTGGAGCGCCGCAAGACGGTCCTGGTCGTCACGATCGCCGTGGTGCTGGTCGTGGCGGCGGTGCTGGCGGGCGCGTTCATCCTGCGCGGCAAGCTCCAGTCGGACGCGGCGGCGGTTCGCCCGCCCGCGATCCCGGCCGCGATGCGCTGAACCGGCGCCCCGGCGGACCGGCGGACCGGCGGACCGGCGTCAGCTTCCGGCGGACAGGGCGTCCAGCGCGAGCCGCAGGTCGGCGACATGCTCGTCGAGGTCGCCGGCCGGTTCGCCCGCGCGGATCAGGGCCGCGTCCTCCTCGACCCGCCGGAGCCGCTCGTCGAGGGCGGACAGCAGCCGCTCGCAGCCCGCCAGGACGTCGCCGCCGTCGCCCTCGGCGAGGGTCTGCCGCAGCAGCTTCGCCTGGCGCTGCAACTCCAGGTTGCGGCGGTGCAGGTCGACGAACACCGAGACCTTGGCGCGCAGCAGCCACGGGTCGAACGGCTTGGTGAGGTAGTCGGCCGCGCCGGCGGAGTATCCGCGGAACGCCTGCTCGCCCGCCGCGCCGCCCGCGGTGAGGAAGATGATGGGGATGTCGCGGGTGCGGGGACGCGACTTGATGTGCCCGGCGGTCTCGAACCCGTCCATCTCCGGCATGACGACGTCGAGCAGGATCAGCGCGAAGTCGTCGTTCAGCAGTTCCTTGAGGGCCGCCTGACCGGACGTCACCGGCACGACCTCCACCGGGAGGGCGTCGAGGACGGCCGCGAGGGCGGTCAGGTTCTCCTCGCGGTCGTCGACGGCCAGGATCCTCGTGTCGTTCGGCACCGGGCTCCTTCGCGTCCATGACGGCCTGGGCCTTCCACCCTGCCACGTCCCGGCGGAGCAGAACCAGTCAATCGCCACACAGTGAGAATTGCTAGGGAAGCCACCCGGGCTTGACCAGCCCGGACTCGTAGGCGAACACCACGAGCTGGGCGCGGTCGCGGGCGTCGAGCTTCACCATCGCGCGGCTGACGTGGGTCTTGGCGGTCGCGGGACTCACCACCAGCCGGGCCGCGATCTCCTCGTTCGACAGGCCCTCGCCGACCAGCGCCATGACCTCCCGCTCACGTTCGGTGAGCGCGTTCAGCCGCGGCGACGGCGCCGGCTCCTTGGCCCGCATCGCGAACTCGGCGATCAGCCGCCGGGTCACGCTGGGCGACAGCAGCGCGTCGCCGGCGGCGACGGCCCGCACGGCGTGGATCAGCTCCACCGGTTCGGTGTCCTTGACGAGGAAGCCGCTCGCGCCGCCGCGCAGCGCCTCGAACACGTACTCGTCCAGCTCGAACGTGGTGAGGATGACGATCTTGACGCCGTCGAGGCGGTCGTCGGCGGCGATCCGCCGGGTGGCCTCCAGGCCGTCCAGGCCCGGCATGCGGATGTCCATGAGGATGATGCCGGGACGCAGCCGCCGCGCCTGCGTGACCGCCTCCGCGCCGTCGCTCGCCTCCCCGACGACCTCGATGTCGGGCTGCGCGTCCAGCAGTGCCCGGAACCCGGCCCGGACCAGCACCTGGTCGTCGGCCAGCAGCACCTTGACCGCCGGGCCGCTCCCGTCCGGCGTTCCGCCTGAGACCCGCATGTTCAGTCCCTCCGAGGATGACGTCGGCTCACTGGCTTCCCCTTCCGGGCGCCGCCGTGTCCGGTCGCGCGCCGTCCGGTTCCCCGGTCAGCGGGAGGCGGGCCTGGACGCGGAACCCGCCGCCGGGGCGCGGCCCGGCGTCGAAGCCGCCGCCGAGCGCCGCCGCCCGTTCCCGCATGCCCCGGATCCCGCTGCCGGCCGGATGGTCGTCCAGGAGCGACACGCCCTGGCCGTCGTCCTCGACCCGCACCACGAGCTCGTGCTCACGGTAGGCGATGGCGACCCGCGCCGTCACCGGGCCGGGCCCGGCGTGCCGGGTCACGTTCGTCAGCGACTCCTGGACGATGCGGAACGCGGCGAGGTCCGTGCCCGCGTGCAGCGGGCGGCGGTCCCCGGTGATCTCGATCTCGACCCGCAGCCCGGCGGAGCGCGCACGGTCCGCGAGGTCCGCGAGCCCGGCGAGCCCCGCGGTGGGGGAGCGGGGCGCGGTCTCGCCCTGCGCCCGCAGCGCGCCGATCACCCCGCGCATCTCGGTGAGCGCCTCCTTGCTGGCGTCCTTGATGGCGGCGAGCGCCGACCGGGCCTGCTCGGGGTTCTCGTCCAGCAGGTGCAGCGCCACCCCGGCCTGGACGTTGATCATCGAGATGTTGTGCGCGAGGACGTCGTGCAGCTCGCGGGCCATCCGCAGCCGCTCCTCGCTGGCCTGCCGGCGTTCCTTCTCGGCGCGGATGCGGGCCGCCTCCGCGGCGCGCTGCCCCCGCATCCGGACCAGCTCGGCGGTGACGAGGACCACCAGCGCCCAGGCGGTCACGAACGTCATCGCGACGAGGGACGGCCGTTCCACCGGGAAGATCCCACCGGACCCGCGCTCGTCCGCCGGGACGCCGATGGCGGTGGTCAGCGCGAAGTAGGCGGCGAGGACGGCGCCCGTCCCGGCCCAGGCGGCGAGCCGGTGCCCGGCGACGACGGCGGCGAACATCGCGACGGCCATCGAGAAGATCACCGGGCCGTAGGTGTAGGCGCGCAGCAGGTAGAGGACGGTCACCGCCGCGATCAGGGCCAGCGTCGGCACCGGATGCCGGCGGCGCAGCAGCAGCAGCGCCGGGCCGGCGAGGAGCAGGCCGAACCCCAGCGCGTCCAGTTCGGTGTGGCCGGCGCCGGGACCGCCGCCCTCCGCCCACGGCGGGCCGGGTGAGCCGCCCGGGGTCCCGCCGCCCGGCTGCTCGCCGCCGTGCTGCGCGCCCAGCGAACCGAAGATCTGGAAGAACGCGAGGAAGGCAGGCACGACCCACACCGGCCACAGACCGGGGCGCGGCCAGGGCGGCCGCGCCGAGCCGTGCGGCGGCGAAGTGCTCATGCCTGCACGTTAGGTCATCGCCCGCCGGCCGGCGTCGGCCGCAGGGAGTGCCCGCGCGTACTCCGCGGGAGGTAGCCGGCGGGGTCAGGGGGCCCAGCGGACGGGCAGGCGCTCGAATCCGTGCCGGGCGCTGGACCGCACCGGCACCGGCTCGCCCGCGAGCCGGAGGGGGCGCGGGTGCTCCAGCAGCGCCACCAGCAGGGCGCGCAGGTGCACGCGGGTGAGCCGCGCACCCAGGCACGCGCGGTACCCGGAACCGAAGCAGAGGTGCGGCCGGGCACCCAGGGCGAAGCGTTCCGGGACGAACCGTTCGGGCTCGGGGAACACCTCGTCGTCGTGGTTGGCGGAGACCAGCCAAAGCGTGACCCGCTCGCCCGCCAGCAGCGGCACGCCGCCGGCGACGGTGCCGCGCCGCACGGTGCGCCAGACCTGGAGGACCGGCGTCCACCAGCGCAGCATCTCCTCCACGGCGCTGTCGACGAGTCCCTCGTCGGAGCGTTCCGCGCGGAGCCGGGCGTACTGCTCGGGGTGGCGCAGCAGCGCGTACAGGCCGCCGGACAGGGTGTTCCGCAGCGTTTCGGGAAGGTCGCGGGCGACGTCGGCGACGAAGTCGGCCGGCTCCCGCGGCGGGATGCGGCCGAGCATGGCGCGGGCCGGGGGGTCCATGTCGATGAGGGCGGCGCCCGGCGGGCGTTCCCCGGGACGTGCGCCGTCCGGGACGTCCCCGATCACGGGGCCGTGCAGGACGCCGTCGCCCTGCGGGCCGAACAGCCCGGGACGGGTGAGGGCCCGGTGGACGTCCGCGTACCGGAGCACCGCCCAGGCGCCCGGCCGGCCCGCCATGCGGCCGTCCTGCCAGACCACGGGCGTCCTGGCGCGGAGCCGGGCGAAGCGGTCGTGCGGGACCCCGCGGGTGTAGCTGGCGGCGCAGTCGAGGGCGCCCGCGCCGGAGAGGGGCGGCGCACCGTGCCGTCGCGGCATGGGGAACCTCCTTCCAGGCGGACGCTAACGCGTCCCGGCCGAACCATGAAGGTCCGGATTCGGCCGTTCCCGGGCGCCCGGCCCGCGAAACCGCGGAGCGGGCGGCCGGTCAGCCCGCGAGCCACTCCCCGGTCTCGACGCTGACCAGCCCGTGCCTGGCCGCCTCGATCACCGCCTCGCGCTGCGAGTGCACCCCGAGTTTGCTCAGCACGCTCTGCACGTGGCTGCGCGCCGTGCTGCGCGTCACCCCCATCGCCTTCGCCAGCGCCTGGGTGGATTCGCCGCGCACCAGGCGGGTCAGCACCTCGCGCTCGCGGGGGGTGAGGAACCGCGCGACCCGCTGCGCCTGGTTGCGCGGCCGGGTCTCGTCTCGCCGGGCCGCCTGGTCGACGACGACCTCGCCGTCCGAGACCCGGCGCAGCACGGTGAGGATGTCGCCGGCCTGCTGGCCCTTGTGGGCGAAGCCGCGCACGCCGGCCCTGACCCCGGCGTCCAGCACCGCCGGTTCGAGGAAACCGGTGAGGACGACGAAGCTCGTGCCCGGGGACGCGGCCCGCAGGCGCGGCATCCAGTCGAGCGCGGTGCCCGCCGGGAACCGCAGGTCGGTCAGGCAGACGTCGGGGCGCCGGGCCCGCAGCACGGGCAGCGCGTCCGCAGGGGAGAAGGCCACCCCCACGACACTGTGCCCGGCGTCGGCGAGCACCAGCGACAGCGACTCGGCGAAGACCGCGTGGTCGTCGCAGACGAGCACGTTCATCGGTGGGGTCGCCAGTCGTCGGCCCGCGGGTCGGGGGGCGGCGCCGCGGGCAGCAGCATCCGCACGCGCGCCCCGCCCATCTCGCAGGTGCGGATCTCCAGGCTGCCCCCGTAGCCGGAGATGAGGTCGTGGACGATGCCGAGCCCGAGCGAGGCGAGGCCGGGCCGGTGCGTCCCGCGGTCCGCGCCGAACCCGGGGCCGTCGTCGTCGACCTGGACGGCGATCCAGCCCTGGTCCGTCTCGACCCGCACGCTCACCCGCGCCTCCGCGACGCGGCACGCGTTGTCGAGGACGTTGCGGACCGCGCGCCACAGCGCGACCGGGTCCATGTGGGCCCACGCCTCGCCGCCGGTGAAGCACACCTCGTGCGGGGTGGCGAGGCGCATCCCGGTGACGACCTCGGCGGTGAGGTCGTCCACCCGGATGCGCTCCGGGGCGGGCAGCGCCCGTCCGTCGTCGCGGTCGCGGTCGTCATCGTCGTCGAGCCGCCGCAGCAGATGGTCCAGCCAGCGGGTCTCGCCGAGGAGCTGCTCGACGCGGCCCCTGCTCGTGTCGCCGATGTCGTCGGCGACCACGACGGCCGACGCCAGCATGATGATCGTGCCGAGTTCGTGCCTGATGTCGTGCCGGAGCCGCCGTCTCCACAGGGCCTGCTCCGCGCGTCCCGTGCCCGCATCCCCCGGCCCGTCGCGGAGGGCGCCCGATCCCGTTCCGGTGAGCGTCCCCGCGCCCACCGGAGCGTCCGCCGGCGATGACCGAGCCCGCCCGTTGCTCATGAGAACCCCCGTCTGTTCTTTTGGCACCCGTCATAGACGGTCACCCCGCTCACCCGCGTGTGTCCAGTCAATTGACCGCGACAGACCCGTGTATGTCCGGAAGTGGACATACACGCGAGTAACGTAAACTATGTCCTTTATAGCAGCGTCTAAGTCGCGATAGTCAGATCTTCGCCGGGCCTTTTCTTTCATGCCTACGGCGTAGCCGCTTTGCGCATTCCTGTGGGTGCGGTGGCGCGGCCGGAGAGAGACAGTCTCCCTATGCCGAAGGTAACCTTTCTCGGACATGCGGGGGTCGCGGTGGACGCGACCGCCTTCCACCTGCTCGCGGACCCGTGGCTCGCTCCGACGGGGGCCTTTCTCGGAGCCTGGCACCAGTACCCGAGAAACGATCATCTCGATGTCGCCGGGTTGCTCGATGCCGACTGGATCGCGGTCTCGCACGAACACCTAGATCATTTCGACCCGTGGGTGCTGGAGCGGCTTCCGCAGCGGACCCGGATCCTCATTCCGCACTATCCCGGACCGGCCTTCCGGGAACGGATGATCGCCGCCGCCGGCGGCCGCCAGGTAATCGAGTTGCCGGCGTGGGAGAGATTTCCGCTTGACAATCGGGGCTCCTGGATCACCGCGATTCCGGAACTATCCCCGATGTGTCACGATGCCGCTTTTCTCGTCGTCGCCGACGGGCGCGGAATCCTGCACTGCAACGACGCCCGGCTCACCGCCGCGCAGGCCCGCCGCGCCAAGCACCTGGCGGGCGGCACGCTCGACCTGATGGCCGTGCAGACGTCCGGCGCGTCCTGGCACCCGATCTGCTACGAGTACCCGTCCGCGGAGATGGCCCGGATCTCCATGGACAAGCGGGTGTCGAAGCTCCGCGCCGTGCAGCGCCTCGTCCGGCAGACCGCGCCGGAGCTCGCCGTCCCGTTCGCCGGCCCGCCCTGCTTCCTGGACGCCGAGGTCGGCCACCTCAACTGGGTCCTCGACCGGCGCGAGGGCGCGTTCTGCGACCCGGACGTCTCCACCGCCTGGCTGCGCGAGCACCTGCCGCGGCAGCGCTGGGACTACTTCAAGCCGGGCGACGTCCTCGACCTCGACACGGGCGAGTGCACCCGCGACCCGGTCTCGGCCGCGTTCTCCTTCGCCGACGCCGGCGAGTACCTCGACCGCTACGCCGCCGACCGCGCGGCCGCCATCGCCGCGGTGGTCGCGGACCATCCGGAACCCGGCCCCGGCCTCTACGACCGGTTCGCCGCCCACTTCGCGTACCTGGGCGGCCTCAGCGACTACTTCCTCCGCCAGATCGCCATGACCGTCCGCTTCGAGGTCACCGGCCCCAACGGCGGCGTCTGGGACGTGGACTTCTCCCCGGACGGCCTCACCGTCGCCGAGGCGTCCCCGGACGTCCGCCCCCACTACCGCATCACCGCCGCGGGCCGCTGGGTCAGCGCCATCCTCGACGGCCGCATGGCCTGGGAGGACCTCCTGATCTCGTTCCGCGTCAGCCTCTACCGCGACCCCGACGTCTACAACGACTACCTGGTCGGCCTCCTCAAGCACGCCAACGCGCCCGCGCTGACGGCCGTCGAGGAGTACGAGACCGGACGCGACGAGAGCGAGCGCATCACCGTCGAATGCGACGGCGACCGCTACGACATCCCCCGCTACTGCCCCCACGCCGGCGAGGACCTCTCCGTGGGCGCCGTCGTCCGCGACGGCCGGATCCACTGCCTCGCGCACAACTTCGCCTTCGACCTCGCCACCGGCGAATGCGTCAACGCCCGAGCCGCCAACCTCACCAGCAGAAAGTGCTGAGCCGGGAGGGGGGAATGGAGGGTAACGATATGAGTACGGAGGGTGTGTCCGGTAGGAGGTTCTGGATCATGCTGTGTTAGCTTTTATGCTGGTTTAGCTGGGGGTTTGAAGGGGTGCGCGGGTGGACCGCAAGAGGCTCGGCCTGATGGTCGTCGCGTTCGTTCTGGTCGTGGGTGTCATGGAGGTACTGGCCCTGAAGCTCGGCTCGATGGAGCTTCCGATTCCTACCGGGCCGGAGGAGCCGACCGTCGCCGACAGGCAGATCCAGGTCAGCGAGAGCCCGAGCCAGAACTGATCCCCGGCCGGATCAGCCGCTGTTGCGGGCCTTCATGATGCTCTGCAGGTCGGGGTGCTCGCCGCCGGTGGCGTCGGCGAGGGTGGGGCACGCCCATTCGTCCTGGTGGCCCCAGGAGTAGGAGATCTCCAGCGGGGGGCGCGGCACGAGGCGGTCCCAGCGGGCGAGGATCTCCTGGAACTGGGCCCGGGTGGGCAGCCAGTACTGCTTGTCGCCGCTGGAGCAGCGCTGCCCGAACGTCTGCAGGACGGGCGCGATCCGCTCGCGGGGGATGCCGGCGGCGTCGGCCATGCGGACCATCCGGTCGATCGCCCCGATGTCGCAGTGTTCGAGGACCTCCGCCGAGCCCTTGCAGGGGTACGGGTCGAGCCCGAACAGGTCGACGCCGACGCGGTCGGGGGTCAGCGGCTCCATCGGGAAGTCGGTGAGCGAGACGAACGAGACCTGCCCCGGCGCGTTCCGTTCGATGTACTCGGCGCGGCGGCGGATCTCCCCGGCGATCTCGGGGCAGTCGCCGGCGTTCGGCTCGTCCGACAGGTACCAGCCGAACACCCGCGGGTCCCGGCCGAAGCGGTCGACGGCGTCCTTGAACTCCTCGAAGCCGAGGACGAAGTCCTCGCAGTGGTAGTTGCCGACCCACAGCATCGCCTCCATGCCGGGAGGGACGCCGTCGACGAGCTCCGCGTCGGCGCCGACGTCCACCAGGTCGTAGCCGAGGGCGCGCAGGCGCGGATAGTCGGCGGGTTCGGTGTTCAGCGCGATGCGGCGCGTCCCGGGCGCCTCCGCCGCGGGCGTCCCGGGCGAGGCGGGCGGCCCCCGGTACGGCGGCTCAGGGGCGGACGGGGCCGCGCGCAACTGGAGCACGAGGCCGGTGCACAGCATGACCGCGGCGACGGCGGCGACCGCCGTGATCAAGTACCGGACGCTCCGGAAGCGCATGTACGCGTACCTTCCTGGCGGGCCGCTAGGCGGCGGACCCGGGCCGCTCCGCGGGACGCGCGGTGTCGGGCGGCGGCGCCGCCTCCCGCACGTTCCCGTCCGCCGATACCCGCAGCGGCGGGACGGTGAAACCGAGGACGTACCAGACGGTCTGGGCCAGCGTCCGGAGCGTCGCGCGCATCGACGGGTCGCTCAGGTACACCGCGTCGACCGCGGCCTGCGCCGGGACGAGCCGCTCGACGTAGAAGGCGAGGTCGACCTCCTCGCCGGGCGGCAGGACGTCGCAGTCGCGGAACCTGACCTGGGACATGCCCGTCAGCCCCGGCCGGTGGTCGAAGATCCACCGCAGGTGCGCGGCGTAGTACACCGCGAGGTCGTAGGTCTCCGGGCGCGGCCCCACGAGCGTCATGTCGCCGCGCAGGACGTTCACGAGCTGCGGCAGCTCGTCCAGGTAGAAGCGGCGCAGCAGCCGGCCGAGCCGGGTGACCCGCGGGTCGCTGGTGGCGGTGACCTTCATGCCGCCGGCGTGCCGCCGCATCGTCCGGAACTTGAGGATGGTGAACGGCCGGCCGCCCTGCCCGACCCGGGTCTGCCGGAAGATCCCGGGGCCCCGGCTCGTCAGCCGCACCAGCGCGTAGATGAGCACCAGCGGGACGGAGAACAGCGCCAGCCCCAGCAGCGCCCCCGCGATGTCGAGCGCCCGGCGGCCGCGCGAGGGCGGGATGCCGCCGGACGGGTCGACGGGCCGGGCGATGAGGTCGTCGGACATGGTCACCCCTTATTCCTGACGTGCTGGAACCAGGCCAGCAGGGCCGCGGTGGTGGCGAGGAAGGAGACGGACGTCGCGACCGCGGCGCCCGCCGCGCCGTGCGCCGGGATCAGCACGATGCCGAGCGCGACGACGACCAGCAGGCCGATGCCCTGCCCGGTGGACGCCGCACCCGGCCGCCCGACCCCGTACAGGTAGGCCATGATCAGGCCCGTCACCCCGAACGTGACGACGCCGGCGAGGCGGATGTAGGTGGGCACGACCGCGTCGTCGAACACGTCGCCGAACACCCACGGCAGCGCCGTCCCGGCGATGAGCGCGAGCGGCAGCGCGGCGAGCACGGAGACGCCGAGCGCGGGCAGGATGAGGGCGGCGGTGCGGCGCGCGGCGCTCCTCCGGTCCTCTCGCGCGAAGTCGGGGTACAGGACGTAGTTCACCGCGAGCCCGGGAAGCTGCACCAGCTCCGCGAACTTGCTGGCGACCGTGTAGACGCCCAGCACCTTCGGCCCGGCGAGCGCGCCCAGCAGCGCCATGTCGAAGCGGAGCTGGAGGAGGTCGATGAGCTGGCCGACGTAGCCGCGGAACCCGTAGCCGGTGATGGACCTGCCGAGCCGCGCGTCGGGCCGTCCCCAGCCGCGGAAGAACCCGCGCCGCCGCAGCCGCCGCGCGATCCACGCCGCGGCGGCGAGGTCGGCGAGGACGAGCCCGGCGACGAGCGCGCCCGGCCCGTGCCAGGCCAGCAGGATCGCGACGTAGATGGGCAGGAACACGAACTCCTCGACGGCGATGGCGAGGCTCGCGCCGTTCGGGTCGTCGGTCCCCTGCAGCAGCCCCTTCCCGACGGACACGAACCCCTGCGTGAACGCCGGGACGGCCGCGGCGAGCGTCACCCAGACGCCGAACGACTCGAAGAACACGAGGAAGAGCAGCGGGCTCAGCGCGAGCCAGCTCAGCGCGGCCAGGACCGCCCCGATGACGGTCAGCCAGGCGAGCGTCGGCCGGACCCGGCTCGGCCCGCGCTCGTCCCGCGCCAGAAAGTAGGGCGCGGCGGCCGGGAGCCCCCCGTTCGACAGGTGGCAGAGCAGTCCCGGCAGGATCCGGACGAGCGTGAACGCCCCGACCAGCTCCGGCCCGCCGACCCGCGCGACGAGGATCGTCGCGAGGCCGAGCGACGCCAGCGCCCCCACCCGCGCCGCCATGTTCCCGGCGACCAGCGACACGAGCCGCTTGCGGAGCCCCTTCTCTTCGGCGTCCTTGGCGTCCTTGGCGTTCTTGGCCTCCTTGGCGTTCTTGGCGTCCTTGGCCGCCGTGGTCTCGGCGCCCGCCGCCGGGCGCCCTCCATCAGGGTCCTTCCGCCGGGGGACGGGAACCGTGGGAGTGGCGGATAACCCGGGCGGCGGAGTGCTCCGCGGTGATGTGACGTGCGAGGCCGGGGCGGGCGCTGCGGGCGCGCGGCGGCCGAAGAGGTCGAGGGCGGCGATCAGGCCGAAGACGGCGAAGCCGTGCCGGTAGTGCAGGACCTCGTAGAACAGGCCGCAGACGAGGAACACGACCACGAGGGCGCCGAAGAGCTCGGGGTGCGGGACGAGCCGCGCGTACTCGGGTTTCAGCGCGTTCCGCCGCGCGATCCGCAGCGTCCGCAGGATCAGCACGGACAGCAGCAGGATCAGCGCGACTCCGCCGAGGAACCCGCGTTCGAGGACGGAGGCGATGTAGTCGTTGTGCGCCTCCTGGACGTACGCCTCCTGCCGGACCCGCATCTGCGTCTCGGTCTGCGCGGCGCCGATGCCCCACGGGTGGTCCTGGGCCTCGATCATGTCCCAGGTCGTCGCGAACACGGTGCTGCGGGACTCGGTGCTCTCCCCGGTCGTCCGGCCGATGGAGTCGCGGAGGATCGGGGACGCCTGCCCGGCACGGTCCAGGAACGGCTGGACGTCGAACTGGGTGACCGTCACGACCGCGCCGCCGCCGAGGAGCGCGGCGGCGGCGCCGACCGCGACGGCGTGGTGCGCCCTGCCCTCGCGGAACAGCCGGAACAGGTAGCCGAGCAGCAGGGCGCAGCACAGCGCCAGCAGGCCGCCGTTCGAGCCGGTCAGCAGCTCGGCGGCGAGGAGGATCCCGCACACGGCGCGGCGCGCCCACGTCCGCTCCGGGAAGCGGGTGGCGCGCACGATGAAGAAGACGCAGATGAACCAGTTCGCCGCGTAGTTGGCGTCGCCGAACGTGAACATGAGGCGCTCGCCGTCGACCTGCTTGCCGGACAGCGCGTCGTTCCCGATCGCGAAGCCGGCCATCATGACGAGCGCGTAGCACGTGCCCGTCCAGACGAAGGCGCGCAGCGCGACGCGGAGCAGGGACGGGTCGCGGCCCAGGTTGGCGATGCAGACCGCCCACAGCAGCACGTACAGGTCTTTGAGGAGGGTGAGCGCCCCGGCGCCGTCGTTGGCGAGCGCCGCGGCACCGCCCGCGATGACGGTGAGCAGGGTGGGCACGAGGTACGGCCAGCGGAGCGGCGCCTTCCGCGTCCCCGCCCACAGGAACGTCATGAGGACGAGGCCGCCCAGCACGGCGTCGGGCAGGGCGGTGTTGCCGGGCCCGGGGGCGAGCCCGGCGGGCATCAGCATCGGCAGGGACGCGATGCCGGCGACCAGGGCGACGGCCTCCGGCCGCCACCCCCGCCGGGGCGGCGGGGGCTGTCGCGGCGGCGCCCCGGCGCCCGGGGCGGTCCGCGCGGCGGTCCTGGTCGCGGTCGCCGTCATGACCGCCGGTAGGGCCGCCTGGAGGTGCCCCGGTACGTCTCGTCCAGCACCGTGCCGAGATGGGCGGGGGAGAACCACTCGCCGAGCCGGCCGCGGGCGCGCTCGGCCATCCGGTCGGCGGCGGCCGGGTCGTCCAGCAGCGCCGCGATGGCGCCGGCGAGCCGCTCCGGGTCCTCCGGCGGGACGAGCAGGCCGGTCTCACCGGCGAGGACGAGGTCCTGGTTGGACGGGACCGCCGTCGCGACCAGCGGTATCCCCGCGCTGATCGCCTCGACCAGCACGCAGGGCAGGCCCTCCCAGCGGCTCGCCATCGCCATCAGGTCGAACGCGGGCAGGACGGCGGCGACGTCGTCGCTGTGCCCGAGCCAGCGCATCCGGTCCGCGACGCCGAGCTTCGCGGTGAGCCTCACCAGCCGGTCCGCCATCGGGCCGCCGCCGACCCACAGCCCGAACACGTCGTCCGGCAGCCGGGCAACGGCCTTCGCGAAGATCTCCGGGCCCTTCTGGAAGGTGAGCCGGCCGACCGACCCGACGACCTTCACGCCGAGGGGCAGGTCGAGGCGGCGGCGCGCCTGCGCCCTGGCCCCGGGGGCGGCCGCGTACGCGTCGAAGTCCACGGCCGGCCAGGACAGCCGCACCCGCTCCGGGGTCGTGAGGCCGAGCCGCAGCGCGGTCGTCACCGTCTCCGACCCGATCCCGAGGAACGCGTCGGTGTGCTTCGCCGCGACGCGTTCGAGGCGGATGTAGGCGGTGCGCCGCGCCCACGACTGGAACTCGTTGAACGGGAACCCGTGCCAGGTGTGCACGATGCGGGGCACCCCGGCGCGCGCCGCCGCGAGCCGCCCGATGACGCCCGCCTTGGACGAGTGGGTGTGGACGACGTCGTACCGCCCCTCCGCCAGCACCCTCGTGAGGGTGGACAGCGCGGCGAGGTCGTCGCGCGGTGAGATCTGCGGCACCAGCGGCCCCACCTGGACGATCTCCATCCCGGCGCGGTACGCCGCGGGCGTGAGGTCTCCGGCGGCGGCGTTCGCCACGGCCTCGTCGCCGTGCAGGACGGCGTCGCGGCCCGTGGCGCGGCCCCCGGAGGGTTCGCTGGACGGTTCGCTGTCCATGCCGACGCCGCCGGTGACGATCGCGCGCTCGTACGTGCCGTCCGGCAGTGCGAGCGCCCCGTTCAGCGCCACCCGGCCGCCGCCGCCGTTGAAGCGGGTGATGACCTGCGCGACGCGCAGTTTCCTACCTGTACTCACGGGTTCCTACCTGTACTCACGGATCACCTCACTGGCCGGGTGGGGACGCCTGGCCGGCCGGTACTCCGGCAGCAGGCGGCGCAGCAGCAGCCGCACCTCGTCCGCGTCGCCCGCCTCGGCCGCCGCGGCGAGCGCGTCGAGCAGCCGCGGCAGCCCGCCGGGCGGCGGCAGGGGCCGGGTCCCCCAGATCTTCGGGTGGGCGGTGCGGATGCGCCGCTCGGAGTCGGCGAACGCCTTCTCGGCGAGCTTCTCGCCGGGGCCGAGCCCGCGGAACCTGATCGTCACCGCGGGCGAGCGGAGCTGCGCGGCGTACCGCTGGACCAGGTCGAGCACCGGGACGGGGCTGCCGATGTCCAGGGCGAACGTCTCCGCCTCCTCCGCGAGCGCCGCCGCCTCGATCAGCAGGCCCGCCGCCTCCGTCACCGTCATGACGTGCCGCGCCGCCTCCGGGTGCGCGATCGTGACGACCTCGCCGGCGGCGATGCGGCGGGCGAGCGGGCCGAGCGGCGCGCCCGGCGCGCCGATGACGTCGCCGACGCGGACGGCGGCGAAGCACGTCGGGCCGCCCGTCGCCGTCTGCAGCAGCAGTTCCGCGAGCCGCATCGTCGCGCCGAGCACCGATGTCGGCTCCGCCGCCCGGTCGGACGAGACGAGCACGAGCCGCCGCACCCCGTGCCGCACCGCCGCGTCGACCACGTGCCGGGTGCCGAGCACGTTGTCGGCGACGCCGCGGCACGGGTCGTCCTCGACGGCGGCCAGCCGGTACCGGCCCGCCGCGTGGAAGAGCCGCTCGGGCCCCGCCTCCCCGATGACGGCGCCGACGCGGGCGGCGTCCCGCACGTCGGCCTCGGCGAGGGTGACGCGGCCGCCGCCCGGCCGCGCGGACAGTTCCCGGGCGAGCCGCTCCAGCCCGCGGCCGTCCTTGTCGACCAGGCACAGCGCGTCCGGGCCGAGCCGCCAGACCCGCCGGCACAGCGCGTCGCCGACCGTTCCGCAGGCGCCGGTGACGAGCACCCGCCGGCCGCGCAGCAGGCGCCGCCCGCGCGGGCCGCCGAGGAGGACCTCGTCCCGGTCCAGCAGCGGGTCGAACGGGCCGGGCGGCGCGGCGGGCGGCGCGGCGGCTCTACCACCGGGCGACACGCGGAACCCCCGGGACTGCCGGTGCGGCGGGAACCAGCGCACGGTCAGGCCCGCGTCCGCAGGGCCTCGGTGAGGGCGGCGACGACCCGGTCCTGGCCGTCCGCCGTCAGCCCCGGGTAGAGCGGCAGCGACAGCAGCTCCTCGCCGACCCGGTCGGTCACCGGGAGGCGCCCGCACTCGTCCTCGCCGAGGACCGCCCGGTAGGCCGACAGCTGGTGGGCGGGGATGAAGTGCACGGACGTCCCGACGCCCGCCTCCCGCATCTCGTCGCCGACCGCGTCGCGGTCCGGGACGCGCACCTGGTAGAGGTGCCACGCGTGCTGGACGCCGTCGAGGCCGTCCCGCTGCGGAAGGACGACCCCCGGCACCCCGGCGAGCGCCTCGTCGTAACGGGCGACGAGCTCCCCGCGGGTCCGCTGCCATCCCGGCAGCGAGCGGATCTGGGCGCGGCCGATCGTCGCCTGGACGTCGGTCATGTTCGCCTTCAGCCCGATGTCCTTCACGTCGTACCGCCAGCTCCCGCCCGGCAGGTACCGCTTCCACGAGTCCTTGCTCATCCCGTGCAGCCGCATCGCCCGGACCCGGTCGGCGAACTCCTCGTCGCTCGTCGCGACCGCGCCGCCCTCACCGATCGGCATGTTCTTCGTCGCGTAGAAGGAGAAGCACGCCGCGTACGAGGACGAGCCGACCGGGGCGCCGCCGCGCGCCGCACCGGGCCCGTGCGCGGTGTCCTCCACCACCCGCGTCCGGTCGAGCCCGGCCGCCGCGGCGAGGGCCGGCACGTCCACCGGGTAGCCGGCCTGGTTCTGGGTGACCATCGCGGCGGGCCGCACCCGGGCCGCCGCGGCGGCGACCGTCTCCGGGCTCGGGACCAGCGTCTCCTCGTCGATGTCGACGAAGACCGGGCGGTGCCCCGCGTGCAGGATCGCGTTGATCGCGCCGCAGAACGTCAGGCTGGGCGTCAGCACCGGCGACCCCGCCGGCAGGCCCATCGCGCGCAGGCTCAGCTCAAGCGCGCTGGTGCACGAGGCGACCGCGACGACGTGCGCGGCGCCGAGGTGGTCGGCGAACTCCTGCTCGAACGCTGCGGTGTCCGGCCCCGTGGTGAGCCACCGGCCGTCGAGCACCTTGGCGACCGCCTCGGGCACCCCCTCGGTGAGCGGCGGGACGCAGAACGGAACGGCTGAACTCATCTGGCTACTCCTCGGTCTCGCGCCCCTTGGCGGGCCTGCGTGCGGATATGCGGGTCGTCGCCTTGCGCGACGCGGCCACGACGCCGAGCAGCGGCCAGCCGGACGCGGCGACGAGGTCGCGGACCGTCTCCAGCCCCGCCACCGTCGTCACCCGCCCGACCACCACGACCACGCCGACCGTGTCGTCTGCGCCCGGGTCGATGTCCTCGAACGCGTGCACGTGGCACGCGCGGCGGACCGGGACCGGCTGGGTGATCTCCGACGGCGACACCTCGCCCGGCTTCTTCGCCATGAGCGCGGTGCCACCGCCGGCGCGGACCACGGACGTGCCGCTGCGGCCGCCGGGTCCGTCGCTGTTGAGGGCGGGCCCGTCGCCGGCGCCCTCCCCGCCGTCCGGGGCGCCACCGGGGACGCCGTTCTCGGGGACGCCGGGTCCGGGACGGGTCTGCGTGCTCTGGGACGGAACGGGCCGCGTCTCGTCGCCGTACACGGCCGCCGCCACCGTCGACACCAGCCGCGGCGGCAGCGGCCCGGGCGCGCCGACCAGCGTGACCCGCCCGACGTCCTCCTTCTTCGCCGCCAGCCGCACCCGCCGGCCGAGGTCGGCGAGCTGCGCGGGTCCCCGGTCGGCCCAGCCGAGCAGCGGCACCCCGAGCCGCCGCGCGACCCGCCGCTGCCCCGGGATCGTGGGCCGGACCATCTCCGTCACGACCGCGATCAGGATGCCGCCGACCAGCCCGGCCAGCCCCGCGATCGCCGCCATCATGATCACCGGGTTGCCGCGGGGCGCCGGCACCGCGTGCTGCACCACCGACGCCGTCCCCGCCGAGGTGAGCTGCGTCATCAGGTCCGAGCGGTTCGACCGCAGGCCGCTCAGCTCCGCCTGCACCCGCTCCCGCTCGTTGGCCGCCGCGATGTCGGGGACCGCGCCGCCCGCCCGCCGCGCCAGCGGCCCGAGCTTGTCCTCCAGGTCCCCGATCCGCTCGTCGATCTCGTCGATCTGCTTCCTGGTCGCGTCCTGGTTGGAGTGGTTGATCTGCCGGACGACCTTGGTCCCGATGGCGTCGGTGAGCCGCTGCGCCACCGCGGGGTCCCGGTCCTTCACCGACAGCTCGACCACGGTGGACGCCCCGAGCCCGGTCACCTCGACCGCCTTGGCGACCTTGCGCGCGGACCGGTCGAGCCCCTGCTCCCGCAGCACCTCCGTCAGCAGGCTCTCGCTGGTCGCGAACGCCTTCACCTGGCTGACCACGATGCTCGCGCCCGCTTCCCCGGACGCCGCGTCGGCCGCCGTGGCCCCGGCCTGCAGCCGCGACTGCGCCACCGCCACCGGCTCCCGCCCGCTCATCAGCAGCGCCACCAGCGTCAGCGGGAGCACGGTCATGACCGTCAAGAGCACCCAGTAGCTGCGAACCACCCGCGCCGCGACTTCGTCGAGCTCCACGATCTTCCCCTTCGGCCTCGTCACGGCGAGCGTAGGAAGCCCCGTCACGCGGGCAATCGCCCAAAAGACGACCCCCGTCTACGCCGTTTGCACCAGGAGCCGGGGGCGGGGGTCAGGGGTCGGTGG
>NZ_SMLC01000142.1 GCF_004349245.1 Actinomadura sp. 6K520
GGGCGGGCGGGCGGCGGCCGGGCGGATCGCCGACGTCCGCCGCGGCGATCGCCGCCCGGGCCGGGCGGCCCGCGGCGCGGGCGAGCGCGGCTGACCGGGCCCAAGTGCGTGACCTGCATGCGCTTCTCCCGGTGTTCTGCTGTCACGCCCCTGCGGCGGGTTCCGCCGTCCGCGCGAGGCACATGTAAGAAAAGTGCATCGGGGGCACAGTTACGTCAAGAGGTAACTTTACAGAGAGCCAAGCCCTACGTTGCACCGTTTTCAGGCACGGAATCCACTTCACTTCGATCACGCCTGGAAGCGGCGGGAATCGGCATCGGGAGATCGCTCCGCGGCGCCGCGGGGACACAGTGTCATCACCCCTGGGTACGGGCCCGGAGGCGCGGCGTGGGCCGGAGCACCGCCGGGTATGGCGGACGATGTACGGTGCCCCAGCCGCCCGGAACCCGTGATTGGTGTGGAGTACAGCCGTGCACCTGCTGAACGGTGAGCGTTCCGCTTACGACCTCACCTACAACGACGTCTTCATGGTCCCCCGCCGCTCCTCGGTCGGGTCGCGCCTGGAAGTCGACCTGTCGACCGCGGACGGCAGCGGCACGACCGTGCCTCTCGTGGTGGCCAACATGACCGCCGTCTCCGGGCGCCGGATGGCGGAGACCGTCGCCCGGCGCGGCGGCATCGCCGTGCTCCCGCAGGACATCCCGGCCGACGTCGTCACCGAGGTCATCGGCTGGGTCAAGGGACGCGACCTCGTCGTGGACACCCCGATCCGGCTGGACCCGTCCAGCACGGCCGGGGACGCGCTCGCGCTGCTGCCGAAGCGCGCGCACGGCGCGGTGATCGTGGTCGAGGACGACCGGCCGGTGGGCGTCGTCACCGAGGCCGACTGCCAGGGCGTCGACCGGTTCGCGCAGCTGCGCGACATCATGTCCCGCGACCTGGTCACGGTGCCGGCCGGCGTGGACCCGCGCGAGGCGTTCGACCGGCTGCACGAGCGCGGCCACCGGCTCGCCCCCGTCGTCGACGCCGGCGGGCGCCTCGCGGGCATCCTGACCCGCACCGGCGCGCTGCGCGCCACGCTGTACAAGCCCGCGGTGGACGGCGGCGGGCGGCTGCGCATCGCCGCGGCGGTCGGGGTGAACGGCGACGTCGCGGGCAAGGCGAAGGCGCTGCTGGAGGCGGGCGCCGACCTGCTCGTCGTGGACACCGCGCACGGCCACCAGGACAAGATGATCAGCGCGCTGGCGGCCGTCCGGGGCCTGGACCCCGGCGTCCCGGTGGCGGCCGGGAACGTGGTGACGGCCGAGGGCACCCGCGACCTGATCGAGGCCGGCGCCGACATCGTCAAGGTCGGGGTGGGCCCCGGCGCGATGTGCACCACCCGGATGATGACGGGGGTCGGCCGGCCGCAGTTCTCCGCCGTCCTGGAGTGCGCCGCCGAGGCCCGCCGCCTCGGCCGGCACGTGTGGGCGGACGGCGGCGTCCGGCACCCCCGCGACGTGGCGCTGGCGCTGGCGGCCGGGGCCGCGAACGTGATGGTGGGCTCCTGGTTCGCCGGCACCTACGAGTCGCCCGGCGACCTGCAGCGCGCCGCCGACGGGCGCCTCTACAAGGAGAGCTTCGGGATGGCGTCCGCGCGGGCCGTGCGGCTGCGCACCGCAGACGACTCCCCGTTCGAGCGTGCCCGCAAGGCACTGTTCGAGGAGGGCATCTCCACCTCCCGGATGTTCCTCGACCCGCACCGCCCCGGCGTGGAGGACCTGATCGACTCGATCGTGGCCGGGCTGCGCAGCTCGTGCACCTACGCGGGCGCCCGGACGCTGGAGGAGTTCCACGAGCGGGCGACCGTCGGGATCCAGAGCTCGTCCGGCTACGCCGAGGGAATGCCGCTGGCCACCAGCTGGTAGCGCTTCCCGCCGGCCGTCCGCCCCGGGCCGGCGGAGAGCGCGGACGGCGGCCCGGGCGGCCGGGATCGGGGGTCGGGCTGCCAACTGATCACCGGATTGCATATCCTGGACAACAGCTGTGCCTGAGGTCACACGCGCTCGCACGCGGACGGCTCCCACGCAACTTTTGACCGGTCCCGCGCGTCCATAGGGTGAGCCAGGCTTATTTCACCGTGGGTGGGAATCGGAGCGTACATGGGTCGGTCGGCGAGTCGGCGCGCCGGGGAAGGGGACGGGGATCGCTCCTCCGGCGGTGCCGTGGGGCTCCCCCGCGCGCTCGCGCTGACCCTCGCGTCCGCCCTGGTCTGGGGCGTCGCCCACCTCGTCACCGGCCGGCGGGTGGCCGGGGGCCTGCTGCTGGCGCTGTACGTCGCGCTCCTCGCCGCGGTGGGGGCCGCCGGCACCGTCTACCGGTCGGACCTGCTGCAGTTCGCCGTCCGGCCGGAGGTCGTGGAGCGGCTGTCGGTCGGGCTGCTGACGCTCGGCGTGGTGTGGGTCTTCATCGTGATCCGCTCCTACCAGATCCTGCGGCCCATGAGGCTGTCGGCCGCGGCCCGCACGCTGGGCGCGGCGGCCGTCGCCGTGATGTGCTTCGCCGTCGCGGTGCCGGTGGCCTGGTCGGCGCACGGCACCTACGTCTACCGCGACGCGCTGACCAGCATCTTCCGCAGCGGCGGCGGGACCGGCAAGCAGGTCGACACCGACGACCCGTTCGACGGGCAGGCCCGCGTCAACATCCTGCTGCTCGGCGGCGACGCCGCCGAGGACCGCACCGGCGTGCGCACCGACAGCATGACGGTGGCGAGCATCGACACCGACACCGGCGACACGGTCCTGCTGAGCCTCCCCCGCAACCTGGAGGGCTTCCAGCTGCCGCCCGGCCCCGCCCGCGACCGCTTCCCCTACGGTTTCACCGGCGACGGGCCGCAGACGCCGGGCCTGCTGAACGAGGTGTTCCAGTACGCCGAGGAGCACCCCGACGTGGTGCCGGGCGTCCCCAAGAACGAGCGCGGCCCCGAGCTGCTGAAGGCCACGATCGCCGGCATCCTCGGCCTCCGGGTCGACTACTACATCCTGGTCGACATGTTCGGCTTCGCCGACATCATCGACGCCATGGGCGGCGTCAAGATCAGCATTGACGAGCCCATCCCGTACGGGCTGGAGGGCGCCGTGCTGGAGCCCGGCCACCGGACGCTCACCGGCAAGGAGGCGCTCTGGTACGGCCGGTCCCGCACCAACAGCAGCGACTACGTGCGGATGGGCCGGCAGAAGTGCCTGCTGGCCGCGATCGCCGAGCAGGCCGACCCGCAGAGCGTGCTGAGCAGCTTCGACAAGCTCGCCGCGGCCGCCAAGCGGACCCTGTCGACCGACATCCCGCAGGAGCTGCTGCCCGCGCTGATGAAGCTCTCGGAGCGCGTCAAGGGCGGCGCGCAGATCAACAGCCTGCAGTTCGTGCCGCCGCTGATCTACACCGGGAGCCCCGACTTCGACCTCATCCGCAGGTTGGCGGCCGAGGCGGTCAACACCGATCCCCGCCAGGTGAGCGGCGATCCGGGCGGTGACCCGGACGGCGGCGGCTCCCCGAACGCGGCGGCGAGCACGGCCCCGCCCCAGGCCGGCGACTCGCCGAGCGGCACCCCGACGTCGTCGAAGCCGCCGAGCAAGCCGGTGTCCCTGGAGGCCAGCTGCCCGTGATCCTTCGCACCGCCGTGTCCCAGCAGGGGCCCGGAGGGGGGATCATTGAAGGAGACCACTTCCTCTAAGGTCCTCGAAGGGCGGTGCGGGTGCCTCGGATCCATGGCTGCGACGTCTACCGCGTGGCGATGCCGCGCGGGAGGCGGCCGGAGAGCGTACTCGTCCGCCTCGCCGGCGGTGACGCGGTGGGGTGGGGCGAGATGGCCGTCCCCGGCGGCTCCGGCGATCCCGGCCGGGGCTGGGCCGACATCGAGGAGCGCATGGCGCCCGCGCTGGTCGGGCTGGAGTGGGACCGTCCCGAGGACGTGTCCGCCGCCGCGGACTTCGGCGCCCGGGAGGCGGCCGCCGCGATCGACGTCGCCTGCTGGGACCTGTGGTGCCGGACGCGGGGCCTGCCGCTCGCGCACGCGCTCGGCGGGACCCGCACGTCCATCGTGACCGGTTCGCGGATCTCGCCCGAGCCGGCGCTGGACACGGTCGCGGCCCGGGTCAACCGCGCCGTTGGAGCGGGCCACACCCGGGTGACCCTGGACGTACGCCCCGGCTGGGACATCGAGCCGGTCCGCACGATCAGGCAGGCGTACCCGGCGCTGGCGCTCGTCGCGGACGCGGGGCACGCCTACACCGAGTCGCCCGAGCACATGGCGGTCCTGGAAGGGCTGGACGCCTACGGCCTGGCGGCGATCGAGCGCCCGTTCCCCGCCGGCGACCTGGCCGCGCACGCCCGGCTCCAGCTGCGGGTCGGCACCGCCGTCGCCCCGGCCGTCGGCGACCTGGACACCCTCGACGCGGCCCTGACGCTGGAGGCGGGCCGCGCCCTGCACCTGCGGCTCGACCGGCTCGGCGGGCTGACCGCGGCCCGCAGCGCCCACGACCTCGCGTACGCGGCCGGCTGGGAGGTGTGGTGCAGCGGCTGCGGCGCGTTCGGCATCGGCCAGGCCGCCGCGGTGGCGCTGGCGTCGCTGCCGGGCTGCACGCTGCCGAGCGACGTCACCGACCCCGCGGGCGGCCCGGTGTTCGTGACGCCGCCCGTCCGGTCGTCCGGCGGCGTCGTCGGCGTCCCCCTCACGCAGCCCGGCCTCGGCCACGAGGTCGACGACGAGCGCATCGAGCGGCTGGCGACCCGCCGGCTGCGCCTGTCGGCGTGAGCGCCGCCCCGGCCTGGGTGGTGGCCGGGCCGCCCGGCTCCGGCAAGACCACCGTGTCGGACCTGCTGCTGGCACGGCTGCGTCCCGTCCCCGCGCTGCTGGACAAGGACACGATGTACGGGCCGTTCGTGGCGGCCGTGCTGGCGGCGTCCGGCCGCGACCCGGGCGAGCGGGAGGGCCCCTGGTACGACGCGCACGTCAAGCCGCACGAGTACGCGGGGATGACCGCGACGGCCCGGGAGGTCCGCTCCCACGGCTGCCCGGTGCTGCTCAGCGGCCCGTTCACCGGCCAGATCCGGGACGCCGGCCGCTGGGCGGAGTGGACCGCCGCGCTGGGCGGCCCGCCGGTGCGCCTGGTGTGGGTCCGCACGGACGCCGCGACGCTGCGGCACCGCCTGGTGGAGCGCGGGTCGCCGCGCGACACCGGGAAGCTGGCCGGGTTCGGCGCGTTCGTGGCGCGGATGCGGCCGGACGAGCCGCCGCCGGTCCCGCACGCGGCCGTCGACAACCGGCTGGCCGCGCCCGTCCCGCTGGAGGTGCAGCTCGACGCGCTGGCCGCCCGGCCCTGACCGATCAGCACGACGACCGACCAGCACGGCGACCGGTCAGTACGACTTGGGCAGGCCCAGGGAATGCTGCGCGACGTAGTTGAGGATCATCTCGCGGCTGACCGGGGCGATGCGCATCAGACGGACGACCCCCGCGAGCATCCCCACGCCGTACTCGGTCGTGAGGCCGTTGCCGCCGTGGGTCTGGATCGCCTGGTCGACGCAGTGGACCGCGGCCTCGGCGGCGGCGTACTTGGCCATGTTCGCGGCCTCACCGGCACCTGTGTCGTCGCCCGCGTCGTACAGCCAGGCGGCCTTCTGCCCCATCAGCCGCGCCAGCTCCAGCTCGATCTTCGCGGCGGCGAGCGGGTGCGCGAGGCCCTGGTGGGCGCCGATGGGCGTCTTGAACACCTGCCGGTCCCTCGCGTACGCGGTGGCCTTGCCGAGGGCCAGGCGGCCGATCCCGGCGCCCATGGCCGCGGCCATGATCCGCTCGGGGTTGAGGCCCGCGAACAGCTGGAGCAGGCCGCCGTCCTCGTCGCCGACGACCGCGTCGTAGGGCAGCCGGACGTCGTCGAGGTGGCAGACGAACTGCTTCTCCGGCGACACGATCTCCATGCCTATCGGCGTCCAGGTGAAGCCGTCCGCGCCGGTCGGCACGATGAACAGGGACGGGCGCAGGTTGCCCTTCTGGTCCTCGGTGCGGCCGACGAACATGACGGCGTCCGCCTCGTCGACGCCGGAGATGAACGTCTTCTGCCCGTTCAGCACCCAGCCGTCGCCGTCCCGGCGCGCGGTGGTGGTGATGCGGTGCGCGTTGGAGCCCGCGTCGGGCTCGGTGATCGCGAACGCCATCTTCACCGAGCCGTCCGCGAATCCGGGGAGCCAGTGCCGCCGCTGCTCCGCCGTGCCGGAGCGCGCGATGATCGTGGCGCAGATCGCCGGGGAGACGACCATGAGCAGCAGGGGGCAGCCCGCCGCGGCCAGTTCCTCGCACACCGCGGCGAGGTCGCCGATGCCGCCGCCTCCGCCGCCGTACTCCTCGGGCACGTTCACGCCGAGGTAGCCGAGGCGCCCCGCCTCGTCCCACAGCTCGTCGGTCTTCTGCCCGGCGCGGGCCTTCTCGACGTAGTACGACGCGCCGTACTCGGCGCCCAGCTCGGCGACGGCGGCGCGCAGCGCCCGCCGCTCCGCGGTCTCGACGAAGCTCATCCGGTGGTCCCTTCGATGACGGCGAGGACGGCGCCGGACTCGACCTGCTGGCCCGCCGCGACCTTCAGTTCCGCGACCGTCCCCGCGGACGGCGCGGCGATGCGGTGCTCCATCTTCATCGCCTCCAGGACGACGAGCGTCTGCCCGCCGGCGACGCCGGCGCCGAGTTCGGTCTCGACGCGCAGCACCGTCCCTGGCATGGGCGCGAGGAGCGATCCCGGGGCGAGCCGGCTGCCCGGGTCGGTGAAGCGGGGGACGGCCCGGAACGCCACCGGGCCGAGGCGGGAGTCGACGTACACCGAGTCGCCGGCCCTGGTCACCGCGAACGTCTCGCGCAGGCCCTCGTGCTCCAGGACGACCCGTCCGGGCGTCGCCGACACCAGCGAGGTGCCGGGGCACAGTTCCGACACCAGCTCGCCCCGGTGCAGGTAGTAGTCGACGGCCACCTGCCCGGACGGGGCCTCGAACGTCCTGCGCTGCGGCTGCGACCGGACGTTGCGCCACCCCGGCGGGAGCCCGCCGAGCGCCCGTGCGGCGGCCCGGTCCGCGGCGGCACCGGCCAGCGCGGCGGCCAGCGCGGACACGCGGACGGCGTCCTCCCCGGCGAGCGGCGCGGCGAGGACGCCGAGGCCGATCCGGTCCAGGTATCCGGTGTCGGTGCCGCCGTCCAGGAAGGCCGGCTCCTCCAGTACCCGGACGAGCAGGTCGCGGTTGGTGGCCGGGCCGTGGATGCGGGCGCCGCGCAGGCCGGCCGCGAGCCGGCGGGCCGCGGCCCGCCGGGTGGGCGCCCACGCGATCAGCTTGGCGAGCATGGGGTCGTAGTGGACGCCGATCTCGCCGCCGCTCTCGACTCCGCTGTCGAGCCGCAGCCCGTGGGACGCGGGGACGGCGAACTCGGCGTCGACGCCCGGTACCTCGAAGGTGTGCAGGGGGCCGCTGCCCGGACGCCAGTCGCGGGCGGGGTCCTCGGCGTACAGGCGCACCTCGATGGCGTGGCCGCGCGGCTCGGGCGCGGCGTCCGGGAGCCGCGTACCCTCGGCGATCTCGAACTGCAGCCGGACGAGGTCGATCCCGTACACGCATTCGGTGACGGGATGCTCGACCTGGAGGCGGGTGTTGACCTCCAGGAAGAAGAAGCGTCCGTCCGGGGCGAGCATGAACTCGACCGTGCCCGCGCCCGTGTAGCCGATGGCGCGGGCGGCGTTCGCAGCCGCGGCGCAGAGGGCGGCGCGGAGCTCCGGCCCGACCGCCGGGGACGGCGCCTCCTCGACGATCTTCTGGTGGCGGCGCTGGATCGAGCATTCGCGCTCGCCGAGCGTCCAGACGCCGCCGTGCGCGTCCGCGACGACCTGTACCTCGATGTGGCGGGCGTTCTCCAGCAGCGGCTCGCAGAACACGGTCGGGTCGCCGAACGCCGACTCCGCCTCGCGGCGGGCGGCGGCGAGGGCATCGGGCAGCTCGTCCGGTGCCCGGACGATCCGCATGCCGCGCCCGCCGCCGCCCGCGGACGCCTTCACCAGGAGCGGGAAGTCCGCGCCGGTCGCGCGGGCGGGGTCCAGTTCGGGCAGCACCGGGACGTCCGCGGACGCCATCAGCTTCTTCGCCTCGATCTTGGAGCCCATCGCGGCGATCGCCTCGGGCGGCGGGCCGATCCAGGTCAGGCCCGCGTCGATCACCGCTCGTGCAAATTCCGCGTTCTCCGACAGGAAGCCGTACCCCGGGTGGACGGCGTCGGCCCCGGCGCCGCGCGCCACGGCGAGGAGCCGCTCGACCGACAGGTACGTCTCCGCCGGGGTGGCCCCGGGCAGCCGTCCCGCGACGTCCGCCTCCCGGACGTGCGGCGCGTCCGTGTCCGGGTCGGAGTGGACGGCGACCGTCCCGATGCCGAGGTCCCGGCAGGCCCGCATGACCCGGCGGGCGATCTCCCCGCGGTTGGCGACAAGCACTCTGCTGATCATCAGGCTCACATCCGGAAGACGCCGAAGCCGTCGGCTCCGCGCACGGGCGCGTTGTGGACGGCGGACAGGCACAGGCCGAGGACGGTGCGGGTGTCGCGCGGATCGATCACGCCGTCGTCGTAGAGGCGCCCGGACAGGAAGAACGGCAGCGACTCCGCCTCGATCTGGTTCTCGACCATCTCCCGCATCGCGCGGTCCTGGTCCTCGTCGTAGACCTGCCCGCGCGCTTCGGCCGCCTGCCGCGCCACGATCGACAGGACCCCCGCGAGCTGCTGCGGGCCCATCACCGCGGACTTCGCGCTCGGCCACGTGAACAGGAACCGGGGGTCGTACGCCCGGCCGCACATGCCGTAGTTGCCCGCCCCGTACGAGGCGCCCATCACGATCGTCAGGTGCGGGACCCGGCTGTTCGCCACCGCGTTGATCATCAGGGCGCCGTGCTTGATGATCCCGGCCTGCTCGTACTCCCTGCCGACCATGTAGCCGGTCGTGTTGTGCAGGAACAGCAGCGGCGTGTCGCTCTGGTTGGCGAGCTGGATGAACTGGGCCGCCTTCTGCGCCTCCTCGCTGAACAGGACGCCCTGCGCGTTGGCGAGGACGCCCACCGGGTAGCCGTGGACGCGGGTCCAGCCGGTGACCAGGCTCGTCCCGTACAGCGGCTTGAACTCCTCGAACCGGGAGCCGTCCGCGATCCGGGCGATGACCTCGCGCGGGTCGAACGGGATCTTCAGGTCGTCGGGGACGATGCCGGCCAGCTCGTCCGCGTCGTACAGCGGTTCCTCCGCCGGGCCCGGCGCGGGGCCGAGCTTGCGGTGGTTGAGGTTCCGGACGATCTCGCGGCCGAGGCGCAGCGCGTCCGCCTCGTCGGCCGCCATGTGGTCGGCGAGGCCGGAGGAGCGCGCGTGCATCTCCGCGCCGCCGAGCTCCTCGTCGCCGGCCTCCTCCCCCGTCGCCATCTTCACCAGCGGCGGGCCGCCGAGGAACACCTTCGCGCGCTCCTTGACCATCACGACGTGGTCGCACATCCCCGGGACGTACGCGCCGCCCGCGGTGGAGTTGCCGAACACCAGCGCGATCGTCGGGATGCCCGCCGCCGACAGCCGGGTCAGGTCGCGGAACATCCGCCCGCCCGGGATGAAGATCTCCTTCTGCGTCGGCAGGTCCGCGCCGCCCGACTCGACCAGGTTGATCAGGGGGAGCCGGTTCTCCAGCGCGATGTCGGCCGCCCGGAAGCTCTTCTTCACCGACCACGGGTTGCTGGACCCGCCGCGCACCGTCGGATCGTTCGCCACGATGACGCATTCGACGCCCTCGACGACGCCGATGCCGGTGACGACGCTCGCGCCGACGGGGAAGTCGCTGCCCCACGCGGCGAGGGGGCTCAGTTCCAGGAACGGCGAGTCGGGGTCGATCAGCAGCTCGATGCGCTCCCGCGCGAGCATCTTCCCGCGCTTGCGGTGCCGCTCGACGTACTTCTCGCCGCCGCCCGCGAGGGCCTTGGCGTGCTCGGCGTCCAGGGCCGCGAGCTTCTCCAGCATGGCCGCGCGGCGCTCCCGGTACTCGGGGCCGCCGGTGTCGAGCGTGCTCTTCAGCGTCACAGGAGTGCCTCCGGGATGTCGACGTGGCGGGACCGCAGCCACTCCCCGAGGGCCTTGCCCTGCGGGTCGAACCGTGTCGAGGCCGAGACGCCCTCCTGCAGGAGCCCCTCGACGACGAAGTTGACGGCGCGGAGGTTGGCCAGTACGTGGCGGTGGACGGTGTGGCCGCGGGTCTCGGGCAGCAGCTCGCGGAACCGCTCGACGGTGAGGTACGGCTCCAGCCAGCGCCACTGCGCGTCCGTCCGCGCCCATACCCCGATGTTGGCGTCCCCGCCCTTGTCCCCGCTCCGCGCACCCGCGACCCGCCCCAAGGGGACACGGCCGGTGGTTCCTTCACGGGCGGAAGGGTTTTCCACAGGAGGCGATTGTCCTTCCGCCCCGTGGCCTGCGGGTTGGACACTGGGAGTGGGCTGGCCCCCCCGGGCGGGTGGGGACTGGGTGGCGTTTCCGGTGTGGGCCCCGGCCGCGGTCCGCGCCTCGGCCATCGTGGCCACGACGGGGGCGGACGGAATTGCGATGCGCTCGCCCCCGTGCGTGACCGCGACATGCTCGACGGTCTCGTTGGGAACGAACGCGGGCTTGTACACGCCGTACGGGCCGCCCTTCCCCGGCGGGGACGTCATCGTGAAGCCGGGGTAGCCGGCGAGCCCGAGTTCGACGGCCGCGCCGCTGAACGCGCGGCCGGCCTTCTCCGGGTCCGGGTCCAGGACGGCGCAGCGCAGCAGGGCGGTGGCCTCGCCCTGCGTGCCGGGGTCGGCCTTGGCGGTGCCGATGAGCGTCCATTCGACCCGCTCCGGCCGGGCGTCGCCGAACGCCGCTTCCAGTTGCCTCTTGGCGAGTTCCGCCTTGGCCTCGATGCCGAGCCCGGTGAGCACGAACGTCATCTCGTTGCGGTGGCCACCAAGGTGGTTCAGGCAGACCTTGGTGCTGGGGGGCGGCGGGAGCCCCTTGACGCCGCTGATCCGTACCCGGTCGGGACCGTCGTCGATCAGCTCGACCGTGTCGAAGCGCGTCGTGACATCGGGACCGGCGTAGGCCGGCCCACCGATCTCGTACAGCAGTTGCGCCGTGACGGTCTCGACGGTCACGGCACCGCCCGTCCCGTCGTGCTTCGTGATCACGCACGAGCCGTCGCCGTGCATCTCCGCGACCGGAAAACCCGGTGCCTTTACGTTGTAGATTTCTTCGAAGAAGCTGTAGTTGCCGCCCGTGGCCTGCGCCCCGCACTCCAGGACGTGCCCGGCGACGGTCGCTCCGGCCAGCGTGTCCCAGTCGTCCCGCGCCCAGCCGAAGTGCGCGGCCGCCGGGCCCACGACCAGGGAGGCGTCGGTGACGCGGCCGGTCACCACCACGTCGGCGCCGCGGCGCAGGCACTCGGCGATCCCCCACGCCCCGAGATAGGCGTTGGCCGTCAGCGGCCGCCCGTACCGCGGATGCTCGAACCCCAGCTCCCCGGCCCGTCCCAGCAGGTCGTCACCCTCGACATGACCGATGCGCACCTCAAGCCCAAGCCGCCCGGCGAGGTCCCGCAGCTTCTCGGCCAGCCCGCGCGGGTTCAGCCCGCCGGCGTTGGCCACGATCTTCGTGCCGCGCTCCACGGCGAGCCCGAGGGACTCCTCCATCTGCCGCAGGAACGTGGTGGCGTACCCGGCTTCCGGGTCCTTCATCCTGCCGCGGCCCAGGATGAGCATCGTCAACTCGGCGAGATAGTCACCGGTCAGGACGTCCAGCGGCCCGCCCTCGAGCATCTCCCGAACCGCGGAGAAGCGGTCGCCGTAGAAGCCCGAGGCGTTACCGACCCGCAGCGGTTGGCTCATGCCCAGAACCCTGCCAGACCCACCCGCAAAAAATCAATCACGCATGATTGTTTTGGTCGCAGCCGCGAAACCGGCAGTCATCGCCCTTCACGAAACGGCGAGGGTCCCCGGTAGCATTGGCGGCCTCTCCGGCGTGGAGGTACGGGATGCGCGGCGGTATCGCGGTGGTCACCTTCGACGGTGACGAGACGCTGTGGGACTTCCAGAACGCGATGCGCGGGGCCCTGGAGGCGACCGCCCGTTCCTTCGCCGAAGCCGGTCTGGCCCGATCCGGTGGGACACCGGTCACCGCCGACTGGCTCGCCGAGTTGCGCACGCGGGTGGCCGTCCGGCCAGAGTGGCAGATGGCTCGGATGGAGGCGATCCGGCTGGAGTCCCTGCGCGAGGCCGCCGCCCGCACCGCGGCCCCGACCGGGTTCGCCGAAGAGGTCTTCGACCGCTACATGGAGTTGCGCCACTCCGGTGTCCGGCTCTATCCGGAGACGCGGGCGTCCCTGCAGAGCCTGGCCGACCGCGGGCTGCGGACGGCACTGATCACCAACGGGAACAGCGACCCTTCTCTGCTGGGCCTGGACGCGCTGCTGGAGACGACGGTCGTCGCCGCCGACTGCGGGTTCCGCAAGCCCGACCCGGCCATCTACCGCCACGCCGCCGGACGGCTCGACGTGTCACCCGAGGCCTGCGTCCATGTCGGCGACCATCCGATGGAGGACGTGCGCGCCTCGGCCGAGGCCGGGATGCGCCCGGTGTGGATCAACCGCACCGGCATGACGTGGCCCGGCGGCGTCCGGCCCTGGCGGGAGATCACCACTCTGGCGGACCTACCGCCGCTGCTCGATTGACGGCCGGGACGGGAACGGCTCAGCGCGGACCAATAGATCATGGGCTGACCACCACGTACACCGGCCGCCCGTTCGCCCGACTGGAAAAAAGCAATCATGCATGATTGTTTGGTCGGTTCGGGTTTGGTTGACTGGTGGGGGCACCGAGTCGAGGGATCCATGACCACGCAGGCACTTCCCCGGGAACCGCAGCAGGACCGCAGCCGCGCCACCAGGCGGCGCCTTCTGGAGGCGGCTGTCGAGTGCCTGGCGTCCGTGGGGTGGGCCGGGACGACCGTGGCGGTGGTCGCCGAACGCGCCGGGGTCTCCCGGGGCGCCGCGCAGCACCACTTCCGGACGCGCGAGGAGCTGGTGACGGCGGCCGTCGACTACGGGTCCGAGGTGCGGATGGCGCAGATGCGCGAGCGCCTGGACGCGCTGGCCGGGCGCCGGCCGTCCACCGCGGACGTGGTGGCGCTGCTCGGCGAGATGTACACCAGTCCCCTGTTCCGTGCCGCGCTGCAGCTCTGGGTCGCCGCCAGTTCCGACGAGCAGCTCCGCGAGCAGGTCGTGCCCCTGGAGGCGCGGGTGGGGCGTGAGGCGCACCGCCTCACCGTCGAGGCGCTCGGCGTGGACGAGAGCGTGCCCGGCGTCCGGGAGACGGTCCAGGCGACCCTCGATCTGGTGCGCGGCCTCGGGCTCGCCGACCTGCTCACCGACGACTCGGCCCGCCGCACGCGCCTGCTGGCCCAGTGGGCCGCCACCCTCGACCAGGCTCTCGGCCGCTGACCCCGCGGGAACTCGGGCTCAGACGGACAGCTGGCGCAGGGGGTCGCCGCCGTCGATGAAGAGGCGGCCGCCGGGGGCCAGCGCCGCGGCGATGCGCGGGACGGCCTTGCGGCCCGCCTCGGGATGGCGGCCGTCGAGCGCGCCGACCCGCACGGCGAAGACGAGGTCGAACGGCCCTTCGCCGGGTTGCGGTTCGAAGTCCTCGATCGCGGCCTGCCGGACGCTCATGCGTCCCGCTGCGATCTCGGCGGTGGACGCGGCCGCCGTCTGCGCGACCGCCTTGGCCGACCGGTCGATCGCGAGGATGTGCCCGGTGCCGAGCCGGGCCGCGACGGCCCGCGCGGCGGCGCCGGTACCGCAGCCGATCTCCAGTACGCGCATCCCCGGGGCGAGCGGCAACGCGTCCACGATCGCGGAAAGACGAGGTGACAGCGACATGGAGCGACCCTAGGACACGCCACCGACAGTCCCGCATTTCCTCCAGCAAGGTTGACATGTGACCTTTTGGTCACCTATTTTTCTGGTGTGGACGACGACGAACTGGCGTTCAAGGCGCTGGCGGATCCGACCCGCCGCTTCCTGCTCGACCTGCTGTTCGCCCGGGACGGGCGGACGCTGGGCGAACTGGAGGCGGAGGTGGAGATGACGCGGTTCGGGGTCTCCAAGCACCTGCGGGTGCTGGAGGACGCCGGACTGGTGGTCCCGCGCCGTTCCGGCCGGGAGAAGCTGCACTTCCTGAACCCGGTGCCGATCCGGCTGATCCACGACCGGTGGATCGGCAAGTACACCGAGCGGCCCACCGCGGCGCTCGCCGACCTGAAGAGAAGACTGGAGTCCGACATGACGACGACCGAGACCGGCGCCGGCAAGACCGTCCAGGTGTACCGCGTGTACATCAAGGCGACACCGCAGGCGATCTGGGACGCCATCACCAAGCCGGAGTGGACGGCGAAGTTCGGCTATCAGGCACCGGTGGAGTACGACCTGCGTCCCGGCGGCGCCTTCCGCGGCCTCGCCAGCGACGCGATGAAGGAGCACGGCGCCCCGGACGTGGTCATCGACGGCGAGGTCATCGAGGCGGACCCGCCGCACAGGCTCGTCCAGACGTGGCGGGCGCTCTTCCTCGGCGAACCGCACACGCGGCTGACCTACGAGATCGAGGACGACGGCTCCGGCGTCTCGCGGCTGACCGTCACCCACGACGTGACCGGGGCGCCGCAGACGGCGGCGCAGGGCGCGGGCGAGATCCCCGAGGCGGGCGGCGGCTGGAACCAGACGCTCAGCGACCTGAAGACCCTGCTGGAGACCGGCGAGTCCCTCTTCGCCTGACCACCACCTGCCGACCGCATCGTTCCGAGACCGGGCGGCCGGGCGCCGTCCGGCCCGGCCGCCGACCCCCAGGAGTCGCCATGCCTTCCGCGCACACGCCCCCGCTGTCCCCGTCCCGAGCCACGCGCGCCTCCACCCGCGCCCTCCTCGCCTGCGGCGTCCCCGCCGGACCGCTGTTCGTCCTGCTGATCGTTGCGCAGGCCATGACGCGGGACGGGTTCGACGCCGCCCGTCACCCGCTCAGCATGCTCGCGCTCGGTGAGCACGGCTGGATCCAGACGGCCAACTTCCTGCTCTGCGGAGCCCTCGTCGTGGCGTCCGCCGCCGGGCTGCGGCGCGTCCTGGAACCTGGGACGGTCGGCCGCACGTGGGGAACCGCTCTCATCGCCGCCTATGGCGCGAGCCTGATCTGGGCGGGGGTGTTCCCCACCGACCCGGCGGAAGGCTTCCCCGCCGGAACGCCCGACGGCATTGGGGAGGTCAGCTGGCACGGCATGCTGCACAACCTCGCACCGGTCGGGATGGGGCTTGCGCTGAGCGTCGCGTGCGTCGTGTTCGCCCGCCGGTTCCTCCGTGAAGGGCGGCTCGGGTGGACGCTCTACAGCGCCGCCGCGCCGGCCGTGTACCTCGCACTGGGCATGGCCGCGTTCCCCGCGGGCGACTTCCGGCTGATGCTCGCCGGAGGCGCCGCCATCTGGACATGGGCGGCCGTCCTCTCGCTGAAGTTCCTCCGAGAGGCCCGCAGCACGTCTTGATCCGACATGGCCGGAGGCGGCTCCGCACACGGGCGGGGCCGCCTCCGGCCATGTCGGCCCACGCGTATTGACGACGGCAGACGGTGCACCGAATCTGAACCTATGTTCAGAACAAACGTTCAGACGGATCGGCCACGGAGGGCGGCGCGGTTCCCCGTGTCGTGCGACGTGGCCGTGCTCGGCGGCGGGCTCGCCGGGATGGCGACCGCGGCGAGGCTGCAGGCGGCGGGGCTGTCCACGCTGGTGATCGAGGCCCACGGGCATGTCGGGGGCTGCGCCGGCTACTACCGGCGCCGGGGCTTCTCCTTCGACGTGGGCGCGACGACCATGGTCGACTTCGAGCCGGGCGGGGTCGGGGCGGAACTGCTCACCGGCATCGGGATGGACCCGGTGCCCGGCGAGGCGCTGCCCGGCTACGTCGGCTGGCTGCCCGACCGCAAGATCACGCTCTACCGCGACGCCCGCGCCTGGCACCGGGAGCGGCTGCGCTCCCTGGGCGACACGCCTCAGCACCGCGCGTTCTGGGCACGCCTCGACCGTCTCGCGGACGTGTTCTGGGCGGCGAGCCGCACCGGGGTGCGGCTGCCGATGCGCGGCCCCGCGGACGCCCTGCACAACCTGCGGGCCGTCGGACCGCGCGGGCTCCCGCTCGCCCGCCACCTGAACACCACCCTCGGGGACGCCCTCGCCCGGCACCGCCTCCGCGATGAGGCACCGCTGGTCGGACTGCTGTCGATGCTGGTGGAGGACACCGTCCACAGCACCGTCGACCGGGCGCCGCTCATCAACGCCGCCCTCGGGGTCACCATCCGCGGCGCCGGACTCACCCGCGCGGACGGCGGCATGCGCGGGTTCTGGCGGCGGTTCGTGGCGCACTACCGCGGGCTCGGCGGTCGGCTGCACGTCGGGTGCGCGGTCGAGCGGGTCACCGGACGGGCGGGGGCGTTCGCCGTCCACACCAGCCGCGGGGTCGTACATGCCCGGCAGGTGGTCAGCGCGCTGCCCGCCGGCACGACCGCGCGCGTCGTCCCCGACCTCGCCGGCCCGCTGAGGCCGTACCTGGAACGGGACGAACCGGACATGGGCGGGGCGATCGTCGTCTTCCTCGGAGTCCCGGACGGCGAGGTGGCCGGCCAGGAGTTCACCCACCACCAGTTGCTGCAGGACTACGACCGGCCGCTAGGCGACGGCAACAACATGTTCGTCTCGGTGTCCGCACGGGGCGACACCGAGAGCGCACCGCCGGGACGGCGAGCCGTGATGATCTCCACCCACACCGGGCTCGAAGACTGGGCCGGGCTGCCGGACGCCGAGTACGAGGCCCGCAAGGAGGAGATCGGGGAACGTCTCGTCGGCCTGGCCCGCCGCGTCCATCCCTCGCTCGGCGAACGCGCGCAGGTGCGGGAGGTGGGCACGCCGCGCTCCTACGAGCGTTTCGCGTTCCGGCCGGGCGGTGCCGTCGGCGGCGTCCGCCAGGCTCCGGGTAACACCAACCAGAATGCCGTTCCGCATTCGCTGGGCGTGCCCGGGCTGTGGCTCGTGGGCGACTCGACCTGGCCCGGCCTCGGCACCGTCGCGTGTGCCCTGGGCAGCCGCATCGTCGCGGAAGAGGCCCTCAAGGCCGCCCGCCGGACGGCGGTGGCGCGATGACCGTCCCTAAGCTGTCCGAGCTCGGCCCCGACCTGCTCGTCACCACCCGCCCCCGGCGCATCCTCACCCTGTCCCTCCCCTACTCGGCGGTCGCTCTGTTCGTCGCCGTGTGGCTCGCGGGATGGTGGTGGCTGACTCCGGTCGTCGCCTTCGGGACCTTCGTCGCGGTCGTCACGGCGACCCACGACGTCGTCCACCGCTCGCTCGGTCTCGGCAGGCGGGCGACGGAATGGGCGCTGTTCCTGCTAGGCGCGGTCCTCCTGGAGAGCGGACACGCCTACCGCGCCACCCACATCCAGCACCACCGGACTTTCCCCAGCGACGAGGACCCGGAGGGATACCCGGCGAACCTGTCGGCGCTCGGCGCAATCCTCTACGGACCCGTCTTCCTCGTCCGACTGTGGTTCTGGGCGTTCCTGCGCAGCGCGGCCGGTCAGCGGGTGTGGCTGCTGGCGGAGGCGGCGCTCCCCTTCGCGGCGGTCGGCGCCGGCGTCCTGTTCTCCCGGGGCCTCCTCGCGTACGCGGTCATGATGATCGTGGGGAGCTGGGTCTACCCGCTGCTGACCGTGCACTTGCCGCACCGGCACTATGGGGAAACGCCGCTGACCCAGACCCGCACCATGCGCGGACGGATCATTCCCGCGCTGTTCCTGGAGCTGACGTACCACCTGGAGCACCATCTGTACCCTCAGGTACCGAGCCACCACCTCGCCCGGCTCGCACGGCGGCTCGACCCCATTCTCGCCGAGGCGGGCGTCAAGCCCTGGAAGGTGATCTGAGCGCATGGCGCCCCGCGCGGAGGCCAGGAAACGTCTCCTCGACGCGACCGTCCGCACTCTCGCGGCCGAGGGGTACGGCGGGACGACGGCCCGCTCGATCGCCAGGACGGGTGGCTTCGCACCCGGCGTCATCTACTACCACTTCGAGGACCTGGAAGCGTTGCTCGTCGCAGCGCTCCGCCACACCAGCCAGGCCCGGAGAGACCGCTACGACGAGGCGCTCGGCTCCTGCACGGACGCCACCGAACTCCTCGCCCGCCTCCGCGAACTGTACGCCGAGGACATGAGGAACCAGGGGCACATCGACGCGGTCCAAGAACTCTTCACGGCATCAGCGACATCGCCGCGGCTACGGGAGGAACTGCTCGCCCACGTCGAATCCTGGTCGGAATTCGCCGCCACCGCGGTGCATCGGCTCGTTGGCGGAACGGCCTTGGCGGGCGTCGTCCCGTCCCGTGAACTCGGCATGATCGCGGTGGCGATGTTCCTCGGTATCCAGACCCTCACCCACCTGGACGGGGACCGCTCCCGCGTCGAATCGCTCTTCAGCACCGCGGAGCCGGCAGCGATCCTGTGGGACACCTTCGCCGGCCGCAATCCGATACCCGAGAAATGAGAAAGGGCCCCGCCATAACGGCGGGGCCCTCCCCCTAATATAAGTCCGGCGGTGTCCTACTCTCCCACACAGTCTCCCATGCAGTACCATCGGCGCTGAAGAGCTTAACTTCCGGGTTCGGAATGGAACCGGGTGTTTCCCCTTCGCCAAAACCACCGAACGTCTCAACGCACCACCCCAAACACCAGGGCGGGCAAGTCAACGTCCAAACACAACGCTCAGCATTCAATTATACAACCACGGGTCGCCCAGGGTTGTTTCCTGAGAACCACACAGGGACGCGAACAACTCACACAGCGATTCACCTTGAACGAATTGTGTGTTCAAGCCACTCGGCCTATTAGTACCGGTCAACTCCACACGTTACCGCGCTTCCATACC
>NZ_SMLC01000143.1 GCF_004349245.1 Actinomadura sp. 6K520
GTCATCCGGCGTCGAGTTCCAGGTCGGGCCAGCGATCACCGACCCCGACGATCCTTACTCCGCGTTCCCCTCCGGCCCCCTCCCCGGATCGTCTCCGGTGAAGATCGCGATCGACCGGGGTCTCGGGGGCTAGGTTGCGGGGGGCCGGGACCAGGTGATGGGCAGGCCGTGGGCCGGGCCCTCTCCCAAGACCATCCGGCCTCCGTCCGGCCACAGGCGCAGCGTCACCAGCTGCGTGGCGTCGAGGCGGGACGGGTCGCGGCCCTCGAATGACAGGTGCGCGACCGGAGCGTCCCCGGTGGCCGCCGCTCCGGCGCGCTCCAGATGGCGGAGCAGCCGGGCCGCCTCCTCCTCCGACAGGTAGGCCCACATCGTCGAGTGCCACACGACCGTCGCCACGCCCGGCTCCGGGGCCAGGTCCTCCAGGAAGTCGGCGGCGCCGGCCCGCACGACCGTCGCCGGGACCCGCGCGGCCACCTCGAACGCCGCCCGCAGCCGCTCGGCCCGTGCCGTCTGGTCGGGCCACACGTACGACAGGAGCAGCCGCTGCGCCTCCGGGGCGGTCGGGTCCAGCGGGGACGGGTCGCACCCCAGCCGCTCGGCGACGGCGAGCGGCGCCTCCACCGGGGGAAGGCCCCGCCAGGCGTTCTCCAGCACGACCGGCGACTCGGGCCCGTACACGCCGCTCCCGTGCCGGAGCCGGAAATGGTCGGCGCGCAGGTTCAGGCCCGCGCTGGCACCGATCTCCAGCAGCCTGATCGGCAGGCCCGTCGCCGCGGCCACCGAGAGCAGCCCCCCGACCAGCGGGGCCGCCCGGCCGACCTCGTTCGTCTGCGGCGGGTCGGCGAGCCCCTCGCGGATCTCCGCCGCGTGCCCGACCAGCACCTCGCGGAACGCGGGCCAGGCGGCGAGGGGGTCCTTCGTCCCGCCCGCGGTCGGGTAGTGCGCCGCGAGGTCCGGTACCCGGCCCTCCAGGACGAGCCGGTGCACCGTCCCCAGCATCCGCAGGACGGACCCGGGCTCCGCCCGCTCACCCAGCACCCCCGCCACGGCACCGCCGGGGTCGTCCGCCGCCCGCGTCAGCAGCTCCGCGTACATCGGCGACCCCAGCTCCGCGCACCCCCGCGCCTGGGCGAGCAGATCTTCCCTCATCGTCCCCACCTCCGCCGCCGAGCCTCTCAGATGGTGGACGGCGGCACGGGCGGGCACGCGGAGTCAATAGGATCAGGGGCATGCTGCGCTGGTTGACCGCGGGGGAGTCCCACGGCCCGGCCCTGACCGCGATCGTGGAGGGGCTGCCGGCCGGTGTGCGCGTGACCTCGGGGGAGATCGCCGAGGAACTGCGCCGCCGACGGCTCGGGCACGGGCGGGGCGCCCGGATGAAGTTCGAACAGGACCAGGTGACGATCTCCGGGGGCGTCCGGCACGGGGTGACGCTCGGCGGGCCGGTCGCGATCGAGGTCGGCAACACCGAGTGGCCCAAGTGGGAGACGGTCATGTCGGCCGACCCCGTGGACGCCGCCGTCCTCGCGGCCCAGGCGCGGAACGCCCCGCTGTCGCAGCCGCGGCCCGGCCACGCCGACCTCGTCGGCATCCAGAAGTACGGCTTCGACGACGCCCGGCCGGTGCTGGAGCGGGCGAGCGCGCGGGAGACGGCGGCGCGGGTCGCGCTCGGCACGGTCGCCAAGGCGTTCCTCAAGCAGGCCCTCGGCGTGGACGTGCTGAGCCACGTGATCGCGCTCGGCGAGGTCGAGGCGCCCGAGGGCGTCCTGCCCGGCCCCGGCGACCTCGCCCGGGTCGACGACAGCCCGGTGCGCTGCTTCGACGACGCGGCGTCGGCGGCGATGGTCGCGCACATCGACGAGACCAAGAAGGCGGGCGACACCCTCGGCGGCGTCGTGGAGGTCCTCGCCTACGGGCTGCCGCCCGGCCTCGGCAGCCACGTCCACTGGGACCGCCGCCTCGACTCGCGGCTCGCCGGGGCCCTGATGGGCATCCAGGCGATCAAGGGCGTGGAGCTCGGCGACGGGTTCACCACCGCGCGGCGCCCGGGGTCGCGGGCGCACGACGAGATCGACGGCACGCCCGAGGGCGTCCGGCGGCGGACGAACCGCGCCGGGGGCGTCGAGGGCGGCATGACGACCGGCGAGGCGCTGCGGGTGCGGGCCGCGATGAAGCCGATCTCGACCGTCCCGCGCCGCCTCGACACCATCGACGTGCGGACCGGCGAGCCCGCCAAGGCCATCAACCAGCGCAGCGACGTCACCGCCGTGCCCGCCGCCGGGGTCGTCGCCGAGGCGATGGTGGCGCTGGTCCTCGCGGACGCGGCGCTGGAGAAGTTCGGCGGCGACTCGGCCGAGGAGACCGCCCGTAACCTGCGGGGATACCTGTCCTCGCTGCCCGTCAAGTGAACTGGATCCGCTGACCATGCGACCGAAGGCAGTCATCATCGGGCCGCCCGGCTCCGGCAAGACCACGATCGGCGGCGCGCTCGCCGAGCGGCTCGGCGTCCCGCTGCGCGACACCGACGCCGACATCGAGCGGGCGGCGGGCAAACCGATCGGCGAGATCTTCATCGACGACGGCGAGGAGCGGTTCCGCGAGCTGGAACGCGCGGCCGTCGCGGCGGCGCTGGCCGAGCACGACGGCGTCGTCGCGCTCGGCGGCGGCGCGGTCCTCGCGGCGGAGACGCAGCGGGCGCTCGCCGGGCAGACCGTCGTCTACCTGCGGGTCGGGCTGTCGGAGGCGATCAAGCGGGTGGGGCTGGCGGCGGCGCGGCCGCTGCTCGTCCTCAACCCGCGCAGCCAGATGCGCAAGCTCCTGGAGGAGCGCCTGCCGATCTACGAGCGGCTCGGCACCGTGCAGGTCGACACGGACGGCCGCGAACCCGCCGACGTCGTCGAAGAGATCGTCAAGGCCCTGGAAGATGCCGCCTTTACCGGGGGGCGTGGGGGGTCGTCCCCCCCTGAGGAGGACGCGTGACGCAGGCGCGGGTGCACGTCGGCGGGGCCGACCCGTACGACGTCGTCATCGGGACGGGAGTCCTCGGCGAGCTGCCCGGCCTGGTCGGCGACCGCGCCCGCACGGTCGCCGTCGTCCACGCCGAGGGGCTGCCGGAGATCGCCCGTCCGGTGTGCGGCGCCCTTGAACAGGCCGGATACACCGTGCACGCGCTGCCCGTCCCGGACGGGGAGGCCGCGAAGGAGGTCGGCGTCCTCGCGGGGCTCTGGTCGTCGTTCGCCGGGTTCGGCATGACCCGGACCGACGTCGTCGTCGGCGTCGGCGGCGGCGCGACCACCGACCTCGCCGGGTTCGCCGCGGCGTCGTGGCTGCGGGGGGTGCGGGTGGTACTGGTCCCGACGACGCTGCTCGGCATGGTCGACGCGGCGGTCGGCGGCAAGACCGGCATCAACGTCCCCGAGGGCAAGAACCTCGTCGGCGCGTTCCACCCCCCGGCCGGGGTCCTGTGCGACCTGGCGACGCTGCCGACGATGCCCCGCGAGGACTACATCAGCGGCCTCGCCGAGATCATCAAGGCGGGATTCATCGCCGACCCGAAGATCCTGGAACTGGTCGAGGACGACCCGGCGGGCGCCGCGTCCCCGGACGGCCCGCACACCCGCGAGCTGGTGGAGCGCGCCGTGCAGGTCAAGGCGGACGTGGTGTCCGCCGACCTGAAGGAGGGCGGCCTGCGGGAGATCCTCAACTACGGCCACACCCTCGCCCACGCCATCGAGAAGGCGGAGGACTACCGGTTCCGGCACGGCCACGCCGTCGCGATCGGCATGGTCTACGCCGCCGAGCTGGCCCGGCTCGCCGGGCGCCTCCCGGGCGAGGTGGTCCGGCGGCACCGCGACGTGCTGACCTCCGTCGGCCTGCCGGTCTCCTACGCCGCCGACTGGCCCGGCCTGCGCGCCACCATGAGCATCGACAAGAAGTCGCGGGGCGCCACCCTCCGGTTCGTCGTCCTGGACGGCATCGCGGAGCCGGGCCGCCTCGAAGCCCCCGGCGAGGAACTGCTCGCCGCCGCCTACCGGGAGATCGGCCGATGACCACAGCGGAGCCCAAGCGGAGCGAGGATCGTCGGCCGATCGGCTGGCGGGGGTTCGGGGGGCGTCCCCCGGAGGGGAGCAGCCGATGACCCGCGTGTTCGTGCTGAACGGTCCCAACCTGCGCCGCCTCGGCGTCCGCGAGCCCGACAAGTACGGGACGACCAGCTTTCACGACCTGGCCGCGCTGTGCCGGGACACCGGCCGCCGCCTCGACCTGAACGTCGAGGTCCGGCAGACCGACGACGAGGCCGAGATGATCCGCTGGGTGCACGAGGCCGCCGACGAGCGCGTCCCCGTCGTGCTGAACCCGGCCGCGTTCACCCACTACTCGTACGCGCTGCGGGACGCGCTCGCCCAGCTCACCGCGCCGCTCGTCGAGGTGCACATCACCAACCCGGCGGCGCGTGAGGAGTTCCGCCACACCTCCGTCGTCGCGGGCGTCGCGACCGGCACCATCGCGGGCTTCGGCACGATGTCGTACGTCCTGGCGCTGCAGGCCGTCGCGGAGCTGACCGCCGGAGGGTCCTAGGGCCTGCCTCGGAGGCTAGCCCTCCCGGACCGCCGTCCGGGTCATGTCCTTGAGTTCGGTGACGACGTCGTCGAGGGGCGCGACGTCGCGGTGGGCGCGGCACAGGATCGTGGCGCCCTCGACCGCGGCGACGATCAGGCGGGCGAGGCGGGCGGCGCGGTCGTCGGCGACGCCGGCGTTGCCGAGGCCGGTGGCGAGGGTGTCCTGCCAGCGGCCGAACGCCGCCGCGGCGGCCGCGGCGAGCTGCGGGGCCTCGTCGTGGCTCTCCACGGTGACGGCGACGACCGGGCAGCCCGCGCGGAACTCGCTCTTGATCAGGACCTGCCGCCACCAGCCGACGAAGGCGTCCACGGCGGACGCGGGGTCGCCGCCCTCGGTGGCGGCGAGGATGCCGGCGTTGAGGAAGTCGCCGGCGTAGCGGACGGCCTCCTCGGCGAGCTGCGCCTTGCCGCCGGGGAAGTGGTGGTAGATCGACCCGCGCGGCGCGCCGCTGTGCGCGATCACGTCGCGGAAGCCGGTGCCGCTGTAGCCGCGCTCGCGGAAGAGGAAGGCGGCGCTGCGCACCATGCGTTCCCGGCTGTCGGTCCCCATGGCCCGATTATGACATTCATCATAAGCTGTTCGCGTTGACCATGACGCACGTCATAGGAACCCTGGCACATGCCGGACGTCATACCGGACGGGTGCCGAGCAGAGATGAACGAGCAGGGACGAAGGAGAGACCCGTGATCGACCTCCAGCGCGACGGGGACGTGTACGTCCTGCGGTTCGACGCGGGCGAGAACCGCTTCAGCCCCGACTTCCTCGGCGCCGCCGAGGGCGCGCTCGACACGGTGGCGAAGAACGACGGGCCGGGCGCCCTGGTCACCGTCGGGACCGGCAAGTTCTACTCCAACGGCCTCGACCTCGACTGGCTGGGCGCGAACCAGGACAGGTTCGAGGAGTACCTGGGCCGGGTCCACGGCCTGTTCGCGCGCATCCTGTCGCTGCCGATGCCCACGGTCGCGGCGCTGAACGGGCACGCGTTCGCGGGCGGCGGGATGCTCGCCCTCGCCCACGACTTCGCCGTCATGCGGACGGACCGGGGCTACTTCTGCCTGCCCGAGGTCGATCTCGGCATGACCTTCACGCCCGGTATGAGCGCGCTGATCCAGGCGCGCCTGCCGAAGCGCACCGCGCACGAGGCGATGATCACCGGGCGCCGGTACACGGCGGCGGAGGCGGAGGCGGCCGGGATCGTCCAGCGCACCGCCGCCGAGGAGGAGGTCCTGCCCGCCGCCGTCGAGTGGGCGGCGTCCCTGGCGGGCAAGAACGGCGGGACCGTGGGGAAGATCCGCGCGGACCTGTACGGACCGGCGCTGGCCGCGCTCACCGGCCCGGCCTCCGGCCGACCCCTCGCCCCGGGCGGGCCGCCGGAGTAGGTTACGTTCGACTGAATCAGATTCGGTTACGGGAAGGGACGTCGATGCGCATCGGGATGGCGCTCAGCTACTCCGGCGGTTTCAAGGAGACCGTCGAGGAGCTCGCCGACTACGAGAAGGCCGGCCTCGACATCGTCTATGTCGCGGAGGCGTACAGCTTCGACGCGGTGAGCCAGATGGGCTACATCGCCGCGAAGACCGAGCGGCTGGAGATCGCCTCCGGCATCCTCAACATCTACTCCCGGACGCCGACCGCGATCGCGCAGACCGCCGCGGGCCTGGACTACGTCTCGGACGGGCGGTTCACGCTCGGCATCGGCGCGTCCGGCCCGCAGGTCATCGAGGGCTTCCACGGCGTGCCCTACACCGCGCCGCTCGGCCGCACCCGCGAGATCATCGAGATCTGCCGCAAGGTGTGGCGGCGGGAGCGGGTCCAGCACGACGGCAAGCACTACCGGCTGCCGCTCCCCGAGGGGCAGGGCACCGGCCTCGGCAAGGCCCTCAAGATCATCAACCACCCGGTGCGGGCCGACATCCCCGTCATGGTCGCCGCGATCGGGCCGAAGAACGTCGAGCTGACCGCCGAGATCGCCAACGGCTGGGAGCCGATCTTCTACATGCCGGAGAAGGCCGCGGACGTCTGGGGCGAGTCCCTGGCCGCCGGGAAGGCCAAGCGCGACCCGGCCCTCGGCGAGCTGGACGTCGTCGGGCAGTCCCCGCTCGCCATCGGCGACGACGTGCGGGGCTACCTGGAGTTCGGCCGCCCGATGGCCGCGCTGTACATCGGCGGCATGGGCGCCAAGGGCAAGAACTTCTACAACGACCTGGCCCGCCGGTACGGCTTCGAGAAGGAGGCCGAGGAGATCCAGGACCTCTACCTGGACGGCAAGAAGGACGAGGCCGCCGCCAAGGTCCCGCAGGAGCTGCTGGAGAAGATGTCGCTCATCGGCTCCGAGGGGCACGTCCGCGAGCGGCTCGCCGCGATGAAGGAGTCCGGCGTCACCACGCTGAACGTCTCCCCGATCGCCGGCGACCACAAGGGCCGCCTCGCCCTCGTCGAGAAGGTCAAGGAGATGGCCGCCGACCTGTAGGCGGCCCCTCCCCGGCACCGGGGTTCCGGCCGCCGCGCGGCGGCGGCCGGAACCGGACTCCCGCTCACAGGGCGGCGTGGACCTCCGCGGCGACGCGCTCGCCGGAGCGGACGGCGCCGTCCATGTAGCCCGTCCAGTAGTCGGACGTCTCGGTGCCCGCCCAGTGGATCCGGCCGCACGGCGCCCGCAGCGCGGGCCCGAAGGCGGTGAGCGCGCCGGGCGGGGCGATGCCGGTCGGGCCGCCGCCGCTCCACATCTCGTTGTCCCAGCGCTGGAACGCCGTGATCCGCGGGGATGCGGCCTTGTCCCCGAACAGCTTGGTGAACGAGGCGAGCCCCGCGCTGCGGATCTCGTCCGCCGACGCGCCGTCCAGCCGCCGGATGTTGGCCTGGTTCATGAAGCCCATCAGGATGCCGCGCGACCCGTCCGGCGGGCTGTTGTCGAACGTCGCGTCGATCGCCCCGCTGTCGGCGACCGCCTGCCCGGTCAGGCCGTCCGCCCGCCAGAACGGCGTGTCGTAGACGCCCACGAACTTGGCGATCGAGCCCATCGGGTACCGCTGCGTCAGCTGCGCCCGGCTCGCGGGCAGCGCCGGCGAGTAGTCGATCCGGCCGGCGATGGCCGGGGACATCGCGACCACGACCCGCTTCGCCGACACCGTGATCCCGTCCGCGGTCACGGTCACGCCGTCCGCCCCGGTCACGATCGACCGCACCGGGGAGTTGTAGCGGACGATGTCGCCCAGGCGCGCCGCGAGCCGGATCGGCACCTGCTCCGGGCCCCCGGCGAACCGGGACTCCTGCGCGCCGTCCTTCGTGTTGATCAGCCGGTCGATCGTGCCGGGGGTGGTCTCGTTGCCCGCGGCGGCGGCGTAGTGCAGCAGGTAGAGCAGCGACACCTCCTGCGAGCGCATCGACAGCGTCGAGGAGGCGAACGCGTCCATCAGGAACCGCGCGCCGCTGCTCAGCGAGTTCGACCGCGACCAGGTGTAGAACGTCTGGGCGTCCCACTCCTCGGCCTTCGGCGCCTTCCACGGCTCGCCGACCGGCACCTGCTTGATCATGTCGCCGAGTTTCAGCAGCGCGATCTGCAGGTCGATGACTCCCCAGTCCGGCGGAACCGCGCCGAGGATGCCGTCGGTCTCGTACAGGGACCGCTTGCCGTTGCGGAAGTAGACGTTCTTGCCGGTGTTGTAGGTCTTGAAGGTCTCCACGCCCATGTCGCGGGTGAGCGCGGCGATGCGGTCCTGGGTGGGCCCGATGAACTCGGCGCCGCCCTCGCTGGTGGTGCCGTCGCCGAGCGGGAGGCCGTAGACGCGCCCGCCGGGCCGGTCCCGGGCCTCGAGGACGAGCACCGACCGCCCGGCCGCGACGAGGTCGCGGGCGGCGGTCAGGCCGGACAGTCCGGCTCCGACGATCACCACGTCGGCCGTGGCGGCGGGCGCGGTCCGGGCCGCGGCGGCCGGCGCCGCGGCCGCGGAGGCGGCGGCTCCGGCGGCGGCGATCGCACCTGTGCCGAGCAGTCTGCGGCGGCTGACTCGGGTCACGTGATCCTCCTGGGGGGAGTCCAAGAGCGGGGGGACGGTCACACGGTCGGTCACGCTAGGGCAGTCCGCGCGGCAAAGTCGAGGGTTCTTCATGTTTTGTGACCGCGCCGAGTCCGCGGGACGCCGTTCCTGACCGCGGGGCCGCCGCGCACCCGGCCGTGGCCTAGAGTCCTGACCATGGGGGAGACGCACAACGCCCGGCGGCGCCGGCTCGCCGCGCTGATCGCCGAGCGGGACGCCGGCGCCCTGCTGGTGACCCGGCTCGTCAACGTCCGCTACCTGACCGGACTCGACAGCTCCAGGGCCGCGCTGCTCGTCCCGGCCGACGGCGGGGCCATGCTCGCGACCGACGGACGGTACGCCGGCATGGCCGCGCAGGTCTGCCCGGAACTGCCCGTCATCGTCGACCGGCAGGTCGCGGCGGCGCTGGTGACGCGCGCCGCCGCGGACGGCCACGCCCGCCTCGGCTTCGAGGCCCACGACGTCACCGTCGAGCAGCACGCGGAACTCCGCGACCAGGCCGAGATCGAGCTGGCCGCACTCGGTCACCTCGTCGAGGATCTCCGGCGGGTCAAGGACGAGGAGGAGATCGCCCTCCTGCGCGAGGCGTGCGCCATCACCGACCGCGCGTTCGAGGCCGTCCTCCCCGGAATCCGCGCCGGGGTCACCGAGCGGGCGGTCGCCATCGCGCTGGAACGGGCGATGGTGGACCTCGGCGCCGAGGGCCCCGGCTTCGCCTCGATCGTCGCGTCCGGGCCCAACGGCGCCATCGCGCACCACCACCCGGGCGGCCGCGAGCTCCGCCGCGGCGATCTCGTCACCATGGACTTCGGCGCCCGGTACGGCGGCTACCACGCCGACATGACCCGCACCGTCGCGATCGGCGAGCCCGCCGGCTGGCAGCGCGACGTGTACGACCTCGTCCGCCGCGCGCAGCGCGCCGGGCTCGACGCGGCCGTCCCCGGCGCCGCCACCAAGGACGTCGACGCCGCCGCCCGCGGCGTCATCAAGGCCGCCGGGCACGGCGACGCGTTCACCCACGGGCTCGGGCACGGCGTCGGCCTGGAGATCCATGAGGCTCCGCTCCTGGGGTACGACAAGACCGGTAAGCTGATGGACCGAGTTCCGATCACAGCGGAGCCGGGGGTCTACCTCACGGGCCGGGGCGGGGTCCGCATCGAGGACACGTTCGTGGTCCGCGCGGACGGTCCGGAGCTCCTCACCACAACGACCAAGGACCTGCTCGTGCTCTAGCGCGCGGGCCCTCGACCGGGAGAACAAGCAGTGGCGACGACGAACGACCTGAAGAACGGCATGACGCTGAACCTCGACGGCCAGCTGTGGACCGTCCTGGAATTCCAGCACGTCAAGCCCGGTAAGGGCGGCGCGTTCGTCCGCACCAAGCTCAAGAACGTCCTGTCCGGCAAGGTCGTCGACAAGACCTTCAACGCCGGCACGAAGGTCGACGTGGCCAGCGTGGACAAGCGGGAGATGCAGTTCCTCTACCGCGAGGGCGAGGACTTTGTCTTCATGGACACCGAGACCTACGACCAGCCGCACATCCCCGGCACCGTCGTCGGCGACGCGGCGAACTACCTCCTCCCCGAGCAGAACGCGACGATCGCCTTCAACAACGACAACCCCCTGTACATCGAGCTGCCCGCCGCCGTCGTGCTGGAGATCACCGAGACCGAGCCCGGCCTGCAGGGCGACCGCTCCACCGGCGGCAGCAAGCCCGCCACCCTGGAGACCGGCGCGCAGATCCAGGTGCCGCTGTTCATCACCACCGGCGAGAAGGTCAAGGTCGACACCCGCTCCGGCGACTACCTCGGCCGCGGATGAGCGCGCGCACCAAGGCCCGCAAACTCGCGCTCGACATCCTGTTCGCGGCGGAGCTGCGGGAGGAGGCACCGACCGCGGTCCTGGAGGGGCGCGGCCGCCCCAACCAGGACGAGCTGGCCGAGTACCCGCACGCCGTCCGGCTGATCGAGGGCGTCCAGGAGCACCGGGAGCGCATCGACGAGCTGATCGCGACCTACGCCACCGGCTGGACGCTGGAGCGGATGCCCGCGGTCGACCGCAACATCCTGCGGATGGGCGCCTACGAGCTGCTCTGGGTCGACGACGTCCCCGACGGGGTCGCGGTCAGCGAGGCGGTCGGCCTGGCCACCGAGCTGTCCACCGACGAGTCCCCGCGGTTCGTCAACGGCCTCCTCTCGCGCCTCCAGCAGCTGAAACCGTCGCTCGCTCTGTAACGGCGTCCACTCTGTAAAGGCGTCGTCGGGCCCCCGGCGCGGGGGTGCGGGCGGCTAGGCTTGGGCTCGATGAGCGACGTTAGGGGAGCCGCCGTGACCGGCCGGCAGCAGAAGCGGGTGCGGGGCGGCAGCCGTGTGCGCAGCGCGGTCCTCTGGGACGCCCTGCGCATCGTCCTCGACCGCATCGCCCCGGAGGCCGGGCAGCGCGAGGTCGTCGACGTCGGCGGCGGTACCGGCGGGTTCGCGGTCCCGCTCGCCGAGCTCGGGCACCGGGTCACCGTGGTCGACGCCAACCCCGACGCGCTGGCGGCGCTGGAGCGCCGCGCCGCCGAGTCGGGGGTGACCGTCCGCGCGATGCAGGGCGATGCCGTCGACCTGCCCGACCTGCTGGGCCGCGACGCCGCCGACCTGGTGCTGTGCCACAGCGTCCTGGAGTACGTGGACGACCCCGCCGCGGCCATGGCGGCGCTGACCGCCACCGTCCGTCCGGGCGGATCGGTCAGCGTGCTGGCCTCCGGGCAGATCGGCGCCGCGCTGCACCGCGCGGTGTCCGGGCACTTCGACGACGCCCGCGCGGTGCTCACCGACCCGTCCGGGCGGTGGGGCGAGGGCGACCGGATGCCCCGCCGGTTCACCCGCGAGACGCTGTCGTCGCTCGTGCGCGGCGCGCACCTCCGCGTCGCCGAGCTGCACGGCGTGCGGATCTTCGCCGACCTGGTGCCGAGCGGCATGCTGGACGCGGACGCCGACTCGGCCGACGCGCTCATCGCCCTGGAGTCGGTCGCGGCCGTCCATCCCGTCCTGCGGGACCTCGCCACCCAGCTGCACCTGGTGGCCGACAAACCGGCCGGGTGACGGATGAGCCGCAAACAGCAGCTGCACCGGCCGGGGCCGCAGCCGGGGCCGCCCGCCGACGACACCGGATGCACCATCCTGCACGTCGACATGGACGCGTTCTTCGTCAGCGTCGAGCTGCTGGAGCGCCCGGAGCTGCGGGGCCGCCCCGTCATCGTGGGCGGCGCGGGGCCGCGCGGGGTCGTGTCGGCCGCGTCCTACGAGGCCCGGCGGTTCGGCGTGCACTCGGCGATGCCGATGAGCCGGGCGCGCCGGCTGTGCCCGCGGGCGGTCGTCCTGCCGGTCAGCCACGGCAAGTACTCCCGCGTGTCCGCGGCGGTGTTCGAGATCTTCCGTTCCGTCACGCCGCTGGTGGAGGGCCTGTCGCTGGACGAGGCGTTCCTCGACGTGGCGGGCGCCCGGCGCCGGCTCGGCCGGCCCGCCGCGATCGCCGCCATGATCCGCGAGCAGGTGCGCGACCAGCAGGGGATCACCTGCTCGGTCGGAGTCGCGAGCACCAAGTTCGTCGCCAAGCTGGCCAGCACCCGGTGCAAGCCCGACGGGCTGCTCGTGGTGCCCGCCGACGGCGTCACCGGCTTCCTGCACCCGCTCCCCGTCGCGTCCCTCTGGGGCGTCGGTGAGCGGACGGAGCAGGCGCTGACCCGCATCGGGCTCCGGACCGTCGGGCAGCTCGCGGAGACGCCGCTCGCGACGCTCCAGCGCGAGCTGGGCAACGCGACGGGCGCCCACCTGTACGAGCTGGCGTGGGGCCGCGACCCCCGCGAGGTCGTCCCGCACACGCCCGACAAGAGCATCGGCGCCGAGGAGACCTTCGACACCGACATCGACGACCCGGAGGTCGTCCGCCGCGAGCTGCTGCGGCTGGCGGAGAAGGTCGGCGCCAGGCTCCGGGAGAGCGGGAACGCCGGCCGGACGGTGAGCGTCAAACTCCGGATGGCGAACTTCAAGACGATCACTCGGGCGCGGACGCTGGACGAGCCGACCGATCTCGCTCGTGTGATCTATGTCACAGCCTGCGCCCTCTATGAGGGGGCGGGGCTCGACGGGGTACGTCTCCGGTTGGTCGGGGTCAGGGTGGAGAACCTGGGCCCGGCCGGCGAGGCCCCCCGTCAGCTCGCCTTCGACGAGCCGGAACGCGGTTGGCGTGAGGCCGAGCGAGCCATGGACCAGGTCGCGCACAGGTTCGGCCGCGGTGCGGTCCGCCCCGCCGCGCTCGTCCCGCGTGGCGATGTGACCGATGTGACGGACGTGACGGCAGGGACGGAAGACAATGGAAGAAGGCTGTGAGGTGACCGGCATCGGGCCCTCGACGGGCCGTTCGCTTTCGTACGCTCGACAGTGCTCGTATTCTGGGCATATCACCGTTGACGTTCGCGTCCTGCATCGGATACCCCGCCGCGGGGCTGTCGTTGGGAGGTGCCGTGCCGCTCTCTGAGCACGAGCAGCGCATGCTCGAACAGATCGAATCGGCGTTGTACGCCGAGGATCCCAAGTTCGCTCACGCGGTTCGCTCGACCAACCCGCAGATCCACTACAAGCGCCGGATCGTCAAGGCGGCCCTCGGCTTCGTCGTCGGCGTCTGCGCCTTGATGGCCGGGCTGGTGATCAACGCGGGGACCGCCACCATCGCGATCAGCGTGACCGGTTTCCTGCTGATGGTGGTGTGCTGCGTCTGGGCGCTGACGAGCTGGAAGCGGATGACCGGTGTCGGAAGTGAGCCCGCGCCAAGCGCCCCGGGCGGCCCGAGCGGCGGTGGCGGCCGGCAGGCCAAGCCCGCCAAGTCGGGCTTCATGGAGCGCATGGAAGAGCGCTGGCGCCGCCGCACCGAAGGCGACTGACACCGCCGGTCCGCTGAGCGTCCCGGTTCCGCACGGCCCGCCGCGCGGAACCGGGACGCTCGTGTGCGCAGGGGCGTGTGCGCAGGGCCGTCCGGCTCCCGGCTCACCTGCGGCGGCTCACCTGCGGCGGAGGCGCGCCGGCAGCTCGTTGACGCGCGTGGCCAGTTCGAGCACGCGGTCGGTGGTGGACCGGAGCGTCTCCCGGGTCTGCTCCATCGTGGACGGCGGAAGCAGCCGGGCCCGCAGCCTCGCCCGGCGGCCCACCGATGCGGCGAACGCCCCCCGGACGGTGCGGACGTCCGCGCGCAGCCGCTCCGGCGGCTCGGGGGAGCGGGACAGCGAGTACCGGGCCAGTTCCTCGGCGCGGGCGATGCGGCCGAGGGCCCGCGCGCCCTCCGCGTCGAGTTCCAGCAGCTCGCCGAGGCGGCGGGCGGTGGCGCGCGGCGAGTCGCTGGAGCGCCATTCGAGGCCGTGGTCGAGCGCGTCGGCGCGCATCTCCCGCCACGCGGCGTGGGCGGCGTCCGCCGGGTCGCGCGTCCGCGCCCGCCCGCCGGAGGCCGCTCCGGCCGGCGCTACGGGCGGCCGGCCCGGGCGCGGACCGTCCTCCGGCCCGCGCGGCGCCGTCAGCGCGGCCCAGCGGCGGCGCCGGGTGAGCACCCGCAGCGCCATCGGGACGGCCATGAGCAGCAGGACCAGCAGCCCGCCCGCGAGCCAGGGCGCCGCGGAGAACCCGTCCTCCTCGCCCTCCTGCGCGCCGGCGGCGCCCTCGGGGCCGGTGTCGCCGCGGTGGCGCGGGCCCGCGCTGGGCTGGGCGGAGTCGTCATCCGCGGGCGACGACGCCTCCGGCGCCGGCTCGGACCGGCTCTCCGGCCCGCCGCCGGCGGTGATCTGGGGAAGGCTGTAGCCGGGGGCGTCGGCGGTGCCCTGCCCGGCCGCGCCCGCCGGGGTCGGCTCGAACCGCACCCACCCGGTGCCCTGGAAGTACAGCTCGGGCCAGGCGTGCGCGTCGCGGGACCGGACGACCCACTGGCCGGGCCTGACCTCCGAGCCCGGCGTGTAGCCCATCGCCACGCGGGACGGGATGCCGATGATCCGGGCCAGCAGCGCCATCGACGCGGCGAACTGCTCGCAGTAGCCGCGCTTGCTGTGCAGCAGGAAGTCGACCAGGTCGCTGCCGTGCTGCGGCGCCGGCGCGGACAGGTCGTAGCTGAACCCGCCGCTCTGGTTGAACCAGCGCTGCAGCTTCACGGCCTGCGCGAGCGCGGTCGCCGACCCGGCGGTGACGTTCTCCGCGAGGTCCCTGATCTGCCGGGGGATGTTCCGGGGCACCGCCGTGTAGTGCGCGACGACCTCCGCGGGGTAGTTGCCGGCGGCGGCGAGCTGCGCGGACGTCGGTTCCGCGCGCCGGCTCTCGACGGTGTAGGAGCGCCCGCCCGCGGAGTCGCGCAGCGAGTAGACCATCAGCGACGGGCCGTGCACCCGCCAGTCCCCTTTGATCGACACCTTGGACGGGGCGTACGGCACCGGCAGGAAGGTCATGTTCCGCACCTCGCGCCGCACCTCGACCCTGGTCGTCACCTTCCTGGAGGAGGCGACGGTCAGGCCCGGCGGGGACGGGAGCTCGTCGCCGGTCAGCCGGTCCCGGGAGCTGCTCTGCAGGGGGCTGTAGGTCCACCTGTCGCCGTCGAAGCGGTCGAGGGCGTACAGGCGCAGGTAGTCCGGCGCCTGCCGGTCGTCCGTCCGGTAGGTGAGGACGACCGAGTCGTCGAGCCGGGTCAGCTCCCGCTTCAGGCTGACCAGCGGGTCGGGCGTCGTGACCGTCTGGGTTCCGTCGCCCGAGCCGCCGCCGAGGTCGAGCAGCCCGCGCGGCTGCAGGCCCGGCACGGCCGCCGGCACCAGCACCGCGACGGCCACGGCGACGGCCGCGATCCGGCGGCCGCTCGCCGCCAGCGCCCCCGCGTCGAGGCGGGTGGCCGTCTCCTCCGGGCGGGACGCGGCCCCCGCCAGCGGGACCTCGCGCTGGCGCCGGTGGGTCGTCACCGTCCGGCCCCAGCCGCCGACCTGCTCGCGGGCGTCGGCCATCAGCAGCCCCAGGAACCCCAGCGCTCCGACGCCGAACGCCAGCCAGCTCACGCCGTCCTCGAGGACCGCGGCGGGCACGCTGTACATGGCCAGCAGCGGCAGCCCGGCCGGGGCGGTGCGGCGCAGCCGCACGGCCAGCAGATCGACCAGGACGGCGACCAGCCCGATCCCGGCGGCGGCCATCAGCGAGATCCCCGGCAGCAGCGGGACGGGCGCCGCGTACCGGTTGGCGGCCTGCCAGCCGGCCTCGTTGAGGGCGGCCAGCCGGCTGATCGACTCCGGCGAGGGGATGAACCCCAGCCACGCCGCGTCCGCCACGTACGTCACGTTGAGGTAGAAGAGCAGCGCGAGGAGGCCGAACAGCGCGTTGCACGCGGCGGGCAGCCGCAGCCGCCGCGACAGCAGCCCGCCGCCCGCGACGGCGAGCACCGCCCCGAGCCCCGCCGCGAACCAGCCGCGCTCCTCGAACAGCGGGTAGAGGCCGATCGAGCCGGCGAGCGTCGCCAGCCCCGCCATGACCGTCATGCGGATTCTCATGCGCCGTCCCTGACGAAGTCCTCACCGGTGTGGCCGGCCTGCGCCCACACCCCGGGCAGGTCCGCCGCCGACCTGATGGCCACCACGCGCCAGCCGCTCGCGCGCAGCAGCCCCGCCGCCTTCTCCGCGGCCGCCCGGCCGCCCGGGTCGCGGCCCGCGTTCCCGCTCTCCCCGGCGCCCGCCGGGGCCGCGTGCCCGTGCCCTTGGACCAGAACCGCGACGCAGGTCCCGGTACCGCGCCGCGCCGCCGCGACCGAGCGGGCCTCCTCGGCGGACAGGACGCCGAACACCGCGACGACCAGCCCGTCCACGTCCTGCGAGTGGCCCGTCCGGCCGCGCAGTGCCGCCATCCCCGCCGTCAGCGACGTGCCCTTCGACCTGCGCGCCACCGCCAGGGTGTCCAGCAGGAGCCCCTCGAACCCGCCGTCGGCGGACGCGGTCGGCAGCGCCTCGCCCGCGTCGGTGACGTAGCGCAGGTGCAACCCGGCCCGGACGAGGTGCACCCCGATCGACGCGGTGGCCGACACGGCCTGCTCGAACGAGCCGGCGACGCCGTCGCCCCAGTGCGCGGAGCGGCGGGTGTCGAGGAACAGCGTCCCGCTGCTCTGGAAGTGCTGCTCCTCCCGCCGGACCATCAGCTCCCCGTGCCGGGCGGTGGACCGCCAGTGCACGCGGCGCAGGTCGTCGCCGTGCCGGTACTCGCGCGGGATCACGTCGTCCTCGCCCGCCGCGGAGACCGCGCCGGCGATGCTGTCGCCGCCGCCCGTCCACGCCCCGGTCAGCCGCTCGGACGGCAGCGGGACGATCGCGGGCGTCACCGTCAGGGTGTCGGACAGGCTGAACGAGCGGAGCAGCTCGACCATCCCGAACGGGTCGGCCAGCCGCACCGTCAGCGGCCCCACCCGGTAGCGCCCGCGCACGTCGGAGCGGATCCGGTAGCCGAGCTCGCGCTTCCCGTGCGGCTCGATCCGGTCCAGGACGAACCGCGCCCGCCCCCCGAGCGCGTACGGCACCCGGTCCTCCACCATCAGCAGCCCGCTCGGCAGCCGCGACACGTTCTCCAGCCGCAGGTCGACGCGGGCCTCGTGGCCGACCGGCAGCCGCGGCGGGTCCAGCCGCCGCGCGCACGCCAGCCGGTAGCGGGTCCGCGCCACCGCCAGCGTGCACAGCAGCGGCAGCACGAGCACGAGCACCCCGGCGCGCAGCAGGTCGCGCTCGCCGAGGACGAACGCGCAGACGATGGCGGTCGCGCCGGCGGCCACGAAGGACCGCCCGCGCGTGGTGAGGCCGGCGAGCGCTCGTCTCACGTCACTTCCGGGGGGAGGGAACAGGCAGGCGCTTCACCAGGTCGGCGACGACCTGCTCGGGGCGGCGCCGCTCCACCTGCGCCTCGGCCGTGGGCAGCAGCCGGTGCGCGAGGACGGGGACGGCGAGGTCCTGCACGTCGTCGGGGACGACGTAGTCGCGGTCGTCGAGCGCCGCGTACGCCCGCGCGGCCCGGACCAGCTGCAGCGTCGCCCGCGGTGAGGCGCCGAGCCGCAGCTCCGGATGGCTGCGGGTCGCCGAGACGAGGTCGATGGCGTACTGCCGCACCGCCGTCGACACGTGCTGCTTGCGCACCACCTCGATGAGCTCGCGGACGTCGGCGGCGTGGGCGACCGGGCTCAGCCGGTCGAGGGGGGACGCCTCACCGTGGTTCTCCAGCATCTCCATCTCGGCGGACGGGTCGGGGTACCCCATCGCGATGCGGGCGGTGAAGCGGTCCCGCTGGGCCTCGGGCAGCGCGTAGGTGCCCTCCATCTCCACCGGGTTCTGCGTCGCTATCACCATGAACGGCGGCTCCAGCCGGTAGGTGGTGCCGTCCACCGTGACCTGCCGCTCCTCCATGCACTCCAGCAGCGCCGCCTGCGTCTTCGGCGACGCGCGGTTGATCTCGTCGCCGACCACGATGTTGGCGAACACCGGGCCCGGCTTGAACTCGAACTCGCGCAGCTCCTGGTTGTAGGCGCTGACCCCGGTGATGTCGCTGGGCAGCAGGTCCGGCGTGAACTGCACGCGCCGCACCGAGCAGTCGACCGAGCGCGCGAGGGCCTTGGCGAGCATCGTCTTGCCGACGCCGGGCACGTCCTCGATCAGCAGGTGCCCCTCCGCCAGCAGCACCGTGAGCGCGAGCCGCACCACCGAGGGCTTGCCCTCGATCACCGACTCGACCGCATCCCTGATCTTGTTCGCGACCTGGGCGAGGCCGTCGAGCCCTGGACCCGGCCCGGTGCGCCCTGCGTCGGCGCGGCGGGCCGGGTGGGATGCCGGGGGGTCGGTCTCCATGAACGACTCGCCGTGCGTGCCTACTGCCACCAAACCCTCCTCAGCCGTCCGGCCGCGCGGTTGACCCGAGAGCCCTGCCGGGCCCGTCCCTGTCCGGAGGGGCCGCCCTACCGCGAGCCGGTGCGTCGCCCTTTGCGCCCGCCCAACCGACAGTACGTCGTCGGAACGCCCTCCGCGATGTTCATGTTGAACGCGAAACCATTGTGCTGCACGGTGATCGGGTTCTGATCCCGGACGGGGACACCACTTTTCCCCACCGCCGCGCGCGCTCCGGCCGGCGAGTCCCGCCCGGACGCGCTCGCGCCGTCCGCCGCCGTCCCGGCGCGCGGACCGGCCCCGCGCGGCGCCCCACCCGGC
>NZ_SMLC01000144.1 GCF_004349245.1 Actinomadura sp. 6K520
GCCCACCCCCGCCGCCGCGTGCACCGGATAGCCGAGGGTGCGCAGCCGCTCCACGTCGCGCCGCACCGACCGGTCGGTGACCCCCAGCTCGGCGGCGAGCTCCGCGGCGGTCCAGGACGACCGGCGCTGCAGCAGCCCCAGCAGCCGCAGGACCCGCTCGGTGGTCGCCTCGACACTCACGCGCCCAGCGTCCCACAGATCACGGAAGGATCCTGTCCGCTATATGGGGCAGGTTGAACCCATGACCGACCTGAAATGGAACCCGAGCCTGCGGGACCAGATCACCTGGCACTGGACGAACCAGCTGCGTCCCCGCATCGACGGGCTCACCGACGAGGAGTACTTCTGGGAGCCGGTTCACGGCTGCTGGAGCGTCCGCCCGCGCGGCACCGGCACCGCGCCGGTGCGGGCCGGTTCCGGGACGATGACAATCGACTTCGCGTTCCCGGAGCCCGACCCGCCGCCGTTCACCACGATCGCGTGGCGGCTCGCGCACGTCGTCGTCGGCGTCCTCGCGATGCGCAACGCGTCCCACTTCGGCCGCGCGCCCACCGACTACCAGGCGTTCGAGTACGCCGAGACCGCGGACGCGGCGCTCGCCCAGCTGGACGCCGAGTACGCCACGTGGCTCGCCGGAGTCGAGTCCCTGGGCGAAGCGGGCCTCGCCCGCCCGTGCGGGGAGGCCGAGGGGCCGTTCGCCGAGGACCCGATGGCGAGACTGGTCCTGCACATCCACCGGGAGCTGATCCACCACCTGTCCGAGGTGTGCCTGCTCCGCGACCTCTACCTGCACCGGGAGACCCGATGACCCGCGATGTCCAGATCACTTTCGACTGCGCCGACCCGGCCGCCCTGTCGGCGTTCTGGGCCGAGGCCCTCGGCTACCGGCTCCAGGACCCGCCCGGGGACTTCACGTCGTGGGACGAGGCGCTGGAGGCGATGGGCGTCCCGCCCGAGAACCGCAACGACGCCTCGGCGGTCGTCGACCCCGAGGGCTCGGGCCCGCGCCTGTTCTTCCAGCGGGTACCGGAGGGCAAGCAGGCGAAGAACCGCGTCCACCTGGACGTGCGGGCGGCCCCGGGCCTGGAGGGCGAAGACCGCATGAAGGCCTTGGAGGCGGAGGCCAAACGCCTCGTCTCCCACGGGGCCGCCCGGGTCCGCCGCCACGACCCCGCACCCCCGATGCAGTTCGGGCACATCGTGATGACCGACCCGGAAGGCAACGAATTCTGCCTCGACTGACCGTGATGGTGTTCGTGGTGACGCCGCCGGGCGGCGGCGAACCGTTCGGCGACTGATCGGCATGACGCGTCGTTCCGCTGATCGCGGCGGTGCGCGATGTTCCTCCGGCCGGCGGCGGCCAACGCACGGGGCCGTGTTGACGACGGTCAGCCTCTTATCGGGTACTTACGGAGAATCCGGTTATAGTCTCGGCTCCTGCCGAGGTTCTGGCAGACGTCCAGCAGGGTGGTGACCGCGTTCCGGTAGTCCTCCTCGTAGGTCGGGTTGTAGCGGGCGGCATCGCGGTAGAGCTGGATCGCCGCTTCGAAGTTGCCCACGGCGCGCGTCTGCTTGCCCTCCCTCAGCCAGATGGTGGCGATCATGAGGGTGACGTCGGCCTGCTCGCCGGTGAAGATCTCCGGTTCCCGCTTGGACAGGCGGCGGAACAGCCACGAGGCCAGCTCGAACCGGTTGCGGGCCTCCTTGAGGCGGTTCAGCTCGAGAAGGCTCAGCCCGAGCGTCCGGTGGTTCTCGGCGAGGAGGACGCGCCCGTCCGGGTCCCGCCGCTCCAACCGCTCCAGCCCGGGCTGTGCCTGCTCCGCCTGCTCGACCGCGGCCTGGTGATCTCCGAGCTTCTGGAGGGCCAGCGCGTGGAGGCGAGATGCGTGAGCCGCAAGATCCTGGGCCGCGTCCGTTCCCTCGCGGGCCAGCCGCCGGCCCAGGTCGCGGACTTCCTCGATCGGCCCGAGCGCCTCCTGGGCGCCGTCGCGCTTGAGCCGGTGCTCGGCCAGATCGATGAGCGAGGTCGCGAGCGTGTACAGGGACTCCGGATTGGTCTCGGTGCTGAGTTCGCGTAACAGGCGCACGGCCGTCGCGAAAGCCTCCTCGGCTTCGGCCTGGTCCGCGGTCAGCCCCAAATGGGTGCCGCGGAGCTTCCAGGCGATCGCGAGCTGGGCCTGGTATCTCGCCGGCGCCTCGGCGGCCAGCGGCCCGAGCGCCTCGACCAACTCCTTGGACGCCACCAGTGCCGCGTCTATCGAAGGCGGGTTCTCTGCCCGTTCCTGCAGTGTCCTCAGGTGTTCGTCGTCCGACACGGCCATTCCCCGGTGGAGTAGTGAAGCCCGTTCGGTTCCGTATTGTGGAGTGTCCCTTTTCAGGGTGAGCCGATACCTATTCGGGACGGATATGCCGATGCTAACCAGGCACGGGGAACGCGGATAGGCGACTGGTCTGGCCGGACCCGGCCGTGACTGCTCGGCCGGAGAGTCCGTCCGATGAGGGCGCCGGAGGAGATGGCTAGGATCACCGGAATGCCGAAGAATCGTCCTGTCCGTGGGTAAGGCCCGCACGCTCGCCCAGGTGTACCGGCGCTTCGGTGAGGCGGACGCGGCCGGATCATCGCCGCTGTACGGGCGCGTCGCCGTCGCCGTGAGCGAATCCGACGAGGCCCTGCGCGCGATCGAGGCGGCACCGGCGCGCAAGCGGCACCCCACGGTGATCCTCGCCGCGCTGCACGACCTCGCCCTCGCCGGCCGGGCCCCGGCGCTGGCGGCGGCCTACACGTCCGGGGACGGCGACGCCGCCGCCGGCGCGGCGATCGACACGCTGCTGAGCATGACCGACGCGGTGGCGGCCATCGCCGCGCGCCGCAGGACACGGACCGGCGAGACCGGACGCTACGCCGTCCTGTACCCGGCCATCACCGAGGCGGCGCGGCGGATGGGCGCGAACGCGGTCGGGCTGATCGATGTGGGGTGTTCGGCCGGGCTCAACCTCAATGTCGATCGCGTCGGCATCACCTACGGCGACGGGCGATCGCTGGGCGACCAGTCGTCTCCGGTGCGGATGTCGGCTTCGATGGTGGGGGAGCGTCCCGTCCCGGCGGGGGCGATGCCCGAGGTCGTCGCCCGCGTCGGCGTCGGCCTCGACCCGGTCGACGTGACCGACGCGGACGAGGCCCGCTGGCTGCTCGCCTGCCTGCCGCCGGACCGGCCCGAGCAGCTCGCGCGGCTCGAAGCGGAGATGGCATTGGCGGCGTCGGCCCCTCCGGCACTGCTGCAAGGCGACGCCGTCGAGGTGCTGCCCGAAGCCTTCGCCCGCGTGCCCCCGGACGCCCTGGCCGTGGTCACCACCACGTGGGCACTGTCGGATTTCCCGCTTGAAGGCCGCCTTCGCTTCCTCCACCGCCTCGACGAAACGGCGGCGCACCGGCCGGTGGCCTGGGTGTCGGCGGAAGGCGTCGGGGTCGCGCCTGCGATACCGACCTTCGGTGACCGCCGCGCCTCCGGCCACAGCATCATCGGCGTGGCGGTGCTCGACCACTCAACCGTGCACACCGAGGCAATCGGCCGCTGCTGGTCACGCGGCCGCCTGCTGTCCTGGCTGACGCACTCCTGAGAACCCGCGCCGACCGAGGTGCGGGCCGCCCGGTGACGGACGGCCCGCACGATCCCCCCGATGAACGCGGTCAGAACTTGCCGGCCTTGATGTCCGCGAGCGTCACCCGGGACGTGTGGTAGTAGATCGTCCTGGAGGGCGCATTCGGGGCCTTGCCGGAGAAGGCGACGGGCCGACCCGTGGCCGCGTCGATGACCAGTGTTTCCACGAACTTCCCGTGGGCGGGCCAGATGTCCGTCACCGTGAGCGTGGGCCGTCCGGCGGTGGTGGTCTTGGTGACCTCGACTCTCGGCATGGACGCCATGATGCGGAGCACCCCGGCCCGGACCTGGGGATTCTCCGGCGCCGCGATCAGCGCGTCGATGGAGTTCGACCAGATGTGGTTGTCGGTGATCTGCTTCTTCTGCTCGGGGCTCAACGGCCTCGACGTGTGCCCCTCGTCCAGGACGGCCCTCTTCTTGAGCTTTTCCGCCATTTCCCGCATCAGATCCGGCTTCATACTCGGAGCGCGGCCGGCGGCGGCCATCCGTGCGCGGGCAGTGCCGACATCTCCCTTCACGGCGTAGAGCGCCACCGCTATAAGGCCCTTGAAGGCGTCGTCTCCCCTGTTCTTGACGATGGCCTGCCGCAGCGCTTTTCTGTCGTTCCCCCAGTAGTAGGTGCCGTCGTCGGTGAACAGGCCGATGCCGTTGGGGCTCGGCTGGTCACTGGTCGGCGACTGGTTGTGTATCTGCAGCGTGGCGTCGCCCGGCATCGTGGGCCGCAGACGCCGAAGCCGCCGCAGCGGAGCGGTGTGACTCCTTCACCAGGTGGCGGGGAACATGCGGTGTTTGAGGAGGGCGTCAACCTGGTCGCCCGCAGCGGCGGGGTCAGAGCTGATCAACGGGCGTCGCCCCAGGGGATGGTTTCGATGCGGGCGATGTGCTGCTCGCCCCACTCGCCGAGGGGCGCCATCGCGGTGTTGAGGGAGCGTCCGAACTCTGTCAGTGAGTACTCGACCTTAGGTGGGACCTGGTGGTAGACCTCGCGGTGCAGCAGCCCGGTGGTCTCCATCTCCCGCAACTGCAGGATCAGCACCCGCTCGCTGATGCCGGGAACCGCGCGCCGCAACGCCCCGAAGCGCAGAGGCCCGTCCTGCAGAGCGAACAGGATCAGTCCCTTCCACTTGCCGCCCATGACGGCGATGGCGGCGTCGAGCCCGCAGGTGAACGTCCGCTTGTTCGTCTTCTCCACCAGGACCCTCACTTACATTCTTGTTGGTACCCGACAAAATAGTAGGTACTTGAGCGAATGTTTGTGCAGGCACCAGCATGGACCGGGCGCCGCCCCGGACCGTCACGGCAAGGGCGGCGCGCAACTCCGACTCTTCTGCCAGCGACTGGAGCATGCACCCGATGGAGAATCAGCCGACCCCGGTCACCGTCATCGGGCTGGGCGCGATGGGCACGGCACTTGCCGCGGCCTTCGTCCGGGCCGGGCACCCGACCACCGTGTGGAACAGGACCGCAGCCAAAGCCGCGCCTCTCATCACCATGGGTGCAGCGCACGCCGGGGCCATCGACGATGCGGTGGCGGCAAGCCCGCTGGTCATCACCTGTCTGACCACGTTCGACGGCACCCGGCTGGCCTTGGAGCCGGCCGCCGCGTCATTGCGCGAACGAGCCCTTGTCACGCTTAACAGCGGTTCCCCGGCCGATGCCCGTGACACCGCCGCCTGGGCCATCGGCCATGGCGCCCGGTTCCTGGCCGGAGCCGTCAAGAACGTGCCCTCGGCCGTGGGAGCGCCCGACACCCTGCTGTACTACAGCGGCGACAAGACCGTCTTCGAGGACTTCGAGACGACGCTGCAGGCACTGGGCGGCGACACGGTCCACCTCGGCGATGAGGCCGACCTGGCCGCCCTCTACGAGATGGCGGTGGGCGCACTCCTGCTGCCCGCGCTGGTCGGCTTCTTCCAGGGTGCCGCCGCTGTCCGGGCACGTGGACTCGAGGTGAATTCCATGGTCCGGTTCACCGGCAAATGGCTGGACATGATCAAAACCCTGCTGCCGGTCTATGCCCAGGAAATCGACAGCGGCGACTACACCAACGCCGCTTCCTCGGTGAACCTCTTCCTGGCCGGTGTTCCCTACGACGAAGACCTGGGCAAGGAGACCGACGTCGACACTGCCTGGCTGGCACCTTTGCATGACCTGGTGAGGCGGGCGGCCGAAGCGGGCCATGGCGACCACAGCATCTCCGCCCTCACCGAAGTGCTCAGGAAACCCCGATGTCGAGAACGACCGGGGGGCTTCGTCCCAGGAACATGAGCGGCCACGACGGGCCGCCCGGGCGACGGAGGAAGAGCATGGAGCAGCACGAGATCAACGAGATTCTGAACCGGCCGCTGAGCCAGGAGATGCTGGCTCGCGACCTGACCCGGCTGGCGTACGTCGCCGAGGACGGCACGCCGCGCAACATCCCGATCGGGTTCACCTGGAACGGGGCGGAGATCGTCATGTGCACCGCGACGAACGCGCCGAAGCTGCGGCACCTGCGGGCGAACCCGATGGTCGCGCTGACCATCGACACCGAGGTCCACCCGCCGAAGATCCTGCTCATCCGCGGCCGGGCCGAGCTGGACCTCGTCGAGGGCATCCCGGACGAGTACCTGCAGATGAACGGCTCGTACGAGATGACGCCAGAGCAGCGGGTCGAGTGGGAGGCCGGGGTCCGCTCGCTCTACGACGGCATGGTCCGGATCGTGGTGACGCCGACGTGGGCGAAGCTGATCGATTTCGAGACGACGCTGCCGAGCGCGGTCGAGGAGCTGATCCGGCGGCAGGAAGAGCGCGCGCGGGCCTGAGAGCCGGAGCCGACCACCTCGCCGCAGGAATGGTCTAGCCGGTTTCCCAGGGGCGGCCTGCCGCCGAGATCGGACGGCGCTTCCAGACGACGTAGATGCGGGCCGCCACGGTGAGGACGGCGGCCATGGGGAGCCAGACGGCCGTCACGGCCCAGAGGTTCTCGCCCGCGCCGCTGGCCAGGACCGGGGAGAACAGCCCGGCGAGGAACAGCGCGAAGGCCAGGCCGAGGGTGGCGACCTGGCCGGGCGTCGGGTCGGGGAAGGCGCGGCGGCGCAGCAGCCGCCAGGTGCACGCGACCGTCATGAGGACGCCGCAGGGGACGAGGATCAGCGCGCCGATCAGGACCCGCGTGCGCATGTCGGCGGGGGCGGCCTGTGTCCGCTGCGACGCGCCCTCCGCCGAGACCTCGGTCAGCCTTCCTCGCCAGATGGTGCCGGTGACCCGGTCGCCCTCGTCCAGGGAGTTCAGCACGGGGTTCCTGTTTGCGAAGGACGCATCCCACCTGTCACCGTCCGCGTCCGTCAGGACGGCCCGGTCCGACTGACCCCTCTTGTAGGTGAGGCGGATGTCGGCCACGGTGAACTCCTCCGTCCAGCGGCACTCGGCGGGTTCGCGCGGCGGGGCCTGGCAGCGTGCCGCCGACTCGTAGGCGCGCAGGTCGCGGACCCCGTCCGGGGCCTCCGCCGCGACGATGAGGGCGGCGGCCGCCACCAGCCCGAGGCCGGCCAGCAGGTTGAGGACGGTCATGACGATGCTGCCCAGCATCCAGCGGAGGGAAAGTTGACTCATGTCTTCGGGCTGTCCTACCTCGTGGATCGGGAGCGTCAGCGGGTGGGGCGGAGGGCCTTCTCTATGGCGGTCAGTTTGTCGGCCAGGTGGAGAAGGGCGCCCACCGAGGGGTCCTCCTGGTTGCCGGCGAGGGTCTGGGCTCGCTGGTAGGCGTCCTTGATCTCCGTCCAGCGGGTCTGCTGGACGGGGGTCAGTGTGCCGCGCAGTTCGGCGAGTTTGAGCATGTTGGCTTCGGCGTCCGAGGTGAGGGTCTGGGACTCGGCTCGGTAGTGGTCGTCTATGGCCGCTTCGAGTTCGGCGGCGTTCATCACCGGCAGGACGCGTTCGGCGAGTTTGTTCATGTCGCGGTAGGAGCCCTGCAGGCGGAACGGGGGCTCGGTGCGGGCGGAGTCGTCCTGGGCCGCGGACGCGATGTAGGCGCGGTTGACCGTCAGGACGACCCGCTGGACGTGAAGCAGCTTGTCCAGGACGGAGAGGATCTCGTCCAGTTCCGCCTGGGAGTACGGGTGGGACAGGCGGTCGGGCCGGACGGTCTGGTCACCCGACGCCATGCGCACCAGGAGCTCGATGTCGGAACGGTCATGGTTGGTGAGCGGCGCGAGGACGGTGTTCGAGGTCAGCGCGTTCTCGATGTAGCTGAGCGCGAACAGGTCGTCCTTGCCGGACAGGACGTCGCCCAGGTTCCACACGTCCGCGCGGTTGGCGAGCATGTCCGGGATGCGGAAGCGGTGCCCCGACTCGGTGTACGGGTTGCCGGCCATGCAGACCGCGAACCGCTTGCCGCGCAGGTCGTAGGTGCGCGGCTCGCCGTCCTTGACGCCCTCGATCCGGCGCTGGGCGTCGCACAGCGGGATGAACTTCTGCAGGAGTTCGGGCGAGGTGTGCTGGATGTCGTCCAGGTAGAGCAGGACGTTGTTGCCCATGTCGAGGGCGAAGTTGATCTTCTCGACCTCCTGGCGGGCGGTGGCGCTGGGCGCCTGGGCGGGGTCGAGGGACGTGACGTCGTGGCCGAGGGCCGGGCCGTCCACCTTGACCAGGGCCAGCCCCAGGCGTTCGGCGACGTACTCCATGAGGGTCGTCTTGCCGTAGCCGGGCGGGGAGATGAGCAGCAGCATCCCCATCTGGTCGGTGCGCCTGCCCTCGCCGGTGGTGCCGAGCTGCTTGGCGAGGTTGTCGCCGATCAGCGGCAGGTACACCTCGTCCACCAGGCGGTTGCGGACGAACGCGCTCATCGTGCGGGGCTTGAGCGCCGCGACGCCGAGCCGCTTCTCCTCGGTGGTGATGAGGTCGTTCCGCTGCCGCTGGTAGACGCGGAAGGCCGGGACGCGCTCGGCGCGGAAACGCTCCGTGCGGGCGAGCAGCTCGTCGAGGCGGAGGTCGAGGTGGCGGTCCGTGATGCGGGGGTGGTCGCCGAGCAGGTCGTCGATCGTCGCCGACAGGGCGGCGGGGGAGTCGTAGCGGGCGGACGGGCAGAGCAGCGTCGCCACGGCCTCGGGGACGTCGGCCTCGTCGCCGTCCGCTCCCGTCCCGAGGTAGGAGCGGAGCCACGCCTCCGCGAGCTGGTGGCGGGCGGCGAGGGTTCCGGCGCCGCGCAGGTCGTCGTCCAGCGCGTTCTCCCCGAGCGCCTGCCCGAAGCCCTTGAGCAGCGTGCGGGCTCCCTGGCTCGTGACGAAGCCGTCGGGGGCCGTGGCCAGCTCCTCGATCAGGTACTCGGCGGTGAGCGGGTCCGGCGCGGCCAGGCCGCCGCGCTCGGTGAAGGCGGTGACGGATGCGGCGAGTTCGGCCGTCAGCTCGGCCAGCGCGCCGGTGTGGCCGAACGCCTCGCGGGCCCGGACGAGGGAACGCGCGCGGGTCGTCCAGGTGGCACGCTCGGCCTCGTCGACGCCGTGGGTCCAGAAGAGCCGGGCGGCGGCGCGGGCCGGCGACGGGTAGCGCAGCAGGCCCGCGTCGGAGCGCAGCCGCAGCAGCGTCTCCAGGATGCGGGCGGCGTCGTGGTCGTGGACGCCGCGCTCGTAGCCCTCGTCGTACCGGTCGGCGGCGGCCTCCCGGACGACGGTCAGCAGGCGGCCGTCCTCCGCGGCCCGGTGCAGCCGGCCGGCGTCGGTGTCCGCGAGGATCGACGTCGCCAGGTACTCGGCGCGGTAGGTCTCCGGGGTCTCCGAGACGAGGGTCTGGTTCCACAGGTGGCGGGTCGCCGCGAAGCCCGCGTCGCGGACGGGGGCCCGGTAGTCGGTGCCGGTGATCGCGAAGGCCACCGTGTCGCGGTGCGGGACGAGGGTCAGCTCGATCGGGCGGGTGTTGACCGCGAACCGGTGCCGCCCGAACCGGATCGACCCGCCGTCGTCGCCGTACAGGTCGAGGCGGTCGCGCAGCGCCCGCCCGGCCTCCTGGCGGGCGGCCTTGACCCGGCCCTCCAGCTCCTCGGCGCGGACGCCGTCGTCCAGGGCGCGCAGCTCCTCGGCGATCCCGCGGAGCCGCGCGACCATCGGGTCGGTGGCGAAGTAGGTGTTGACCTCGTCCGGCGACCCGAGGGCCGCGGCGCGGCGGCGGACGCCGGACAGGATGCGGTCGGCCGACTCGGTGAGCCGGTCGGTGCGGCGGGCGCGCTCGTCCAGGAGCGTCTGCTTGCGGGACGAGAACGCCTCGTACACCTCGGTGCGCTTCGTCTCCAGCTCGGCGAGGAAGTCGTCCAGTTCGCCGAACCGGGCCTGCAGCGTCTCCAGGCGGAGGAGCAGCCGGCCGAGCTGCTCGTCGCAGCCCTCCGGCGTGGCCGCGCCGGCGAGGGCGCCCGCGATGGACTGGTCGAGCAGGCCGAGCTCGGCGGCGAACTCGGCGCGGCCCTCGCGTCCCAGCAGGTCGCGGCGCCGGTTGTCCAGGACGGCGCGGGCCCGGTTGAGGCCGCCGAGGACCTCGCCGACGCGCTCCAGGATCGCGGTCCGCGCGGTCGCGTCGGTCAGGTCGAGGTCGCCGACGACCCCGGTGACGACCTCCAGGCCCTCGTTCTGCGCGTCGAGGAGGTCGGCGAGGGGGACCGCCTCGGCGGCGGTCCCGATCGCGTGCGCCGCCTCGGCGATCCGCTCCACCTCGGCGTGGTAACCGGTGAAGGCGTCCTCGCGCTGGAGGAACTCGACGGCGCCCTGACCCGCGTCGCGGAGCTCCGCCTGGACGGTCTCGGACAGCTCGTCGATCCGGGCGAGGTCGATGTAGCGGACGTCGCGCAGCGTCTCCAGGTGCCCCTGCGCGCGGCGGAACTCGGCGAGCCTGCCGATCCAGCCGTCGGCGGACGACGGCGGCTCGGCCCGGGCACGCCTGACCAGGGACGCGATGTCGCCGGCAGCCTCGGAGACGGCGGCGGCGGCCTGGTCGGTGAGCGCGCGGACCTTCTCGTACTCGTCCAGGACCTGGCCCGCGATGGTGCGGACGTCGGCGAGCGGCGCGGCCACGTCCCCGAGGTCGTCCTCGGCGAGCCAGTGGTATAGGTCGGCGGTGCGTGTGCACGCCGAGATCAGCGCCTCGAACACGCGGGTGGACGGCGACATCTCGTCCACCATGCGGGTGACGGAGAGGCACTCGGAGATTCCGCGGACCAGGTCGGCGTTCCCGACGCGCTCCAGCGGGCCCGTCCCCACGGGCTGCGCGGCGGCGTGCGCGTCGGAGAAGAACGGGCTCCGCCAGATCTGCATCGGGTGGACGCGGGCGGGCTCCGCGGAGAACGCCCGCATCACCGCGAGCGTCCCGTCCTCGAACAGCGAGTACCCGTGGCACGTGATCGGCGTGGTGACCTGCTTGCGGATCACGTTGTACGGCAGCAGCAGCGACCGGCCGTCCTCCCGCGAGTGGAACACGTAGAGGACGTCCTCGCCGTTGGGGGAGCGGACGACGGTCTCGTACTCCAGGCCCGTGACGTCGGTGTCGAACGTCTTCGCGGCGCCGGTGTCCAGGTAGTACCCGCCCGGGAAGATGATGCCCTGGTCGTCCGGCAGCCTCCGGCACGCCTGCGCGATGCCGTCGAGCCGCACGACCTCCTTGGTGCGGACGTTGAACACCAGGTGCCGCCACGCCGTCTCGTTGTACGGGCGGATGCGGAGCAGGATCAGCGCCCCGACCCGGGCGTGCAGGATGTCGGCGTCCGCGAGGGACTGCAGCGGCTCGTCCACCGGCTCGGAGTAGACGCCCGTCCCGCTGTCGGTGTTGTCCTCGATCTTGACGGTGAGCGTCCCGCCGATCGTCTCGACGAACACCTCGCCCTCGACCGAGATGTGCGGGTGCCGGCCGAGGACGTGGTCGTCGCGGGTGGTCTCGACCCAGTCGACGTCGTGCGCGGCCGGGAACGCGTGGTCGCGCTCGCCCTGGTTGTCCTCGTACGCGACGGTGCCGTCGGGCGCGGTCCGCCACCGCAGCACCCGGAGATCGGACAGGCGCGGGCCGGTCTGGAACACCGCGAGCAGCCGCCCGTCCACCAGCCGCAGCTGGAGCAGCCGCGCCTGCCGGTAGTACCGGTACATGTCGGCGAAGTCGCGCTGGAACCTCGGGTCGTCCAGCAGGCCCGGCACCGCCTCCGGCCCGGTCGGGACGAACGCGATGCCGTCCCCGTCCCGCGTGAAGCGGTGCAGGGAGAACACGTCGTCGACCGTCGTCTCCGGCTTCAGCCCGAGGAAGACGTTGTAGCCGAACAGCATCACCCCGCCGAGCGCCACCACGTCCCGCGGGACGCAGTTGTGCGCCGTCCGGATCTGCTCGGTGCCCGCCAGCCGCAGCTCCGCCCCGCCGAAGACCTCCAGCCGCCGCGCGTTCAGCGCCTCCGCGCGCCGCGCCAGCTCCGCCGCGTGCTCGGCGAGCCGCGCCCGCAGCACCTCGTACGTCCCGTGGTCCAGTTCCGCCCGCCCGGCCTCGGCGGCCTCGCGCACACCCTCACTCACCCGTCACTCCCGTCTCTTCTCTCCCGCACACCCCTGGTCCCCCCGCCGGCGGGGCGGCGGGCCGCCGTCCCTAGGGCCTGTGACGGCGACCCGCCGGCATCGGTGTCAGTTGCCCGCGGCCGTGCCCGTGGTCAGTTCGGTCCCGTTGGCCTGCGGCAGCGGCGCGTCCGCCACGCCCAGGCGGCGGGCGGTGTCCAGGAGGTCCTGGAGACCGGACGTGTCGGGGCCGCCCGTCTTGATGAGGCGCAGCAGCAGCGCCGACAGGGTCAGGTCGCGGACGCCGCCGGTGTCGACCGAGCCGAGCAGCCTGGCCACGTCGTCGGTGAAGCTGCCCGAGCCGTCCAGCCAGGGGCCGGCGACGGACCGCGCCACCTCGGAGTTCTGCACGAAGCCGTCCACGCTCTTGCCGAGCGCGATGGAGCCGACGAGCCGGTCGAAGAACACGCTGTCGCCGCCGACGATGTTGATGTCGGCCGACTCCAGCCCGGCCGCGACGACGCTCGCCTGCGCCTCGGCGACCTGCCGCTGCACGTCGATCCCGGCGAGCCGGATGTCCTTCTCCGTCTCCAGCCGCAGCCGGTACTCCTCGTGCTGGCGGGACGCCTCGTCCAGCGCGGCCATCGCGCCGGCCTTCTCGTTGAGGCCCTCCGCCTCGGCCTTGAGGCCCTCGCGGATCCGCGCGGCCTCGGCCATCGCCTTCTCCCGCGCGACGGCGGCCTCGGCGCGGCCGACCTTCTCGATCGCGGCGGCCTGCTGCTCCTGCACCTGGACCTCGGCGAGCCCGGGCGCGGCGGCCTCGGCCCGCAGGCCCTCGGCCAGCCGGATCTTGGCCTGCGCGTCCATCTCGGCGGCCTCCTGCCGCGCCTGCGCCATCGTCAGCTCCTCGCGGGCGCGGTGCTCGGCGGCGGCCTCCGCGGCCTCGGCGGCCTTGATGTCCTTGACGAGGTTCTCCTGCGCCTCGGCCTCCGCCTGGATGATGACCGCCTGGCGGGTGCGCTCGGCCTCCTCGACCGTCCGCAGGCGCTTGATGCCCTCCTCCTGCTCGGCGACCGTCCGCTCGACCGCGATCCGCTCCCGGACGACGTTCGCGATCTCCCGCTTCTCCGCCTCGACCTCCTTGTCGGCGGCGATCCGGGTCAGCTCCGTCTCCCGCTCGCGGCCGATGACCTCCAGCAGGCGGTCCTTCTCGATCCGCTCGCTCTCGATCGCGAGGACCCGCTCCTTGTTCTTCGCGGCGACCGAGACCTCCCGCTCCTTGTTCTCGTGCTGGACGCCGAGCTGCTCGTCGGTGCGGATGTGCGCGGTCTGCGCCCGCAGCCGCTCCTCGGCCTTCACCCGCTCGATCTCCGCCTCCTCGCGCGCCCGGACGGTCTCGACCTCGCGCTCCTGGCGCAGCTCGGCGTCCGCCTGGCGGCGCTCCAGTTCGAGGATCGCCTCCCGGGCCTCCACGTTCTGGCGGGTGATCTCCTTCTCCTCGTGCCGCGCGTGCTCGTTGGTGCGGACGTGCTCGATCGCGGTCAGCTCGGTGATCTTGCGGATGCCCTGGGCGTCCAGGATGTTGGACCTGTCCAGGGACAGCAGCGGCGTCTGCTCCAGGTAGTCGATCGCCGCGTCCTCAAGGCTGTAGCCGTTCAGGTCCGTGCCGATGACCCGGATGATGTGGTCGCGGAACTCGTTGCGGCGGGTGTAGAGGTCGGCGAAGTCGAGGTGCTTGCCGACGGTCTTCAGCGCCTCGGAGAACTTGGCGGAGAACAGTTCCTGCAGCGTCTCCTGGCTGCTGGCGCGCTCGGTGCCGATGGCCTGCGCGACCTTCACCACGTCCTCGACGGTCTTGTTGACGCGGACGAAGAACGTGATGCGGATGTCGGCGCGGATGTTGTCCTTGCAGATCAGCCCTTCCCGGCCGGTCCGCTCGATATCGATCGTCTTCACCGAGATATCCATCATCTCGGCCTTGTGCAGCACGGGCAGGACGATCGCGCCGGTGAAGGTGACGTCCACCTTCTTGTATTTGGAGATGATGAGCGCGCGGCCCTGGTCGACCTTCCGGAAGAGCTTCTTCACCATCAGGACGAGCCCGAGGGTGACGAGAAGGACGAGTGCGAGGAGCACACCGGCTCCCATGGTGATGACGTCCATCGGAATCCCTGTCTGTCGGGGGGGCGGTCGCGGGGTCTAGCGGGCCGGGCGGTCGAACGCCGCGTCGTGCGGCATGACCCAGAAGAACTGGCCGGCCGGGTCGAAATCGAAGATCAGTGCGGTGCTGCCGGCGGTGAGGGCGGAGCCCTCCGCGTCGCCCGCCACGGCCACGTCCATCGCGGGCTGCCGCACCTGGACGATGGCGGACGAGCCGTCGGGCGCGGTGACCTCGGCCTGGCCGAAGTCCGGGCCCACCCGCCCGGTGCGGATGACGCAGGGCAGCCCGACGAAGTCGCGCAGTGACCCCTCGGCCGGGCGGCGGAGGACGCGGCGGAGCGGCAGCACGGCCAGCCGCGTCCCGGCCCAGGCCGCGATCAGCGCCACGACCAGGACGAGGGTCCGCGGGAGGGGGCCGTCCAGCAGCGCCGATCCCGCCAGGCTGACGAACCAGGCGAGGGGGATGAGCAGCGAGAGGACGACGGTGCCGGGGACGCCGCCGAGCCCGAGGAACGCGAACCACCCGGCGCCGGGGCCGTCCGCGTCCTCGGGGCCGGTGCCGGCCCCCGTGTCGGCATCGGCGCCGGCCCCGAGGAGGTCCATGTCGAGGCCGCCGAGCAGGACGAAGGCCCAGTACCCGGCGACGACCAGCAGAGAGAAACTGAAAAGCGCGGTCGGAAAACCGAACGCGACGGCAAGGAATTCACCCATGTGAATGCACGCTTCCGCGGTGAGACGTCGAAGACCGCGCCGGGCGCGCCGAATGCGCGCCGGCCCGTGAGGAAAGGCCCGCGAGGGGGCGGGGAAGGAAGCGGCTAGCTATCTGGGAAGTCGTGCGCCCAGGCCATGGCGATCATGCCGTAAGGCGGGGCGGGAACGCGCGGCGACGGAGGCGGCGCGACTATGAAGTGCCGGAAATTCATCCACCCTCCTGGTCGCAGACGTATGGCGTCTCGCCGACCAGGCTTCCCGGCACACCGGTAGTTAACTTAGCTTATTTCTCGCGATAAGGGAAGTCTGTTGTCGGATCGGTTGCGGTGCTCGGCCGCCGACCTCGCCGTTCACCCGCGGAGGATTGGGCGAGGAGCCGCCGCGTCTGCGGTGCGGCGACTCATCATTGGGCGTTCCGGCGCCATGATCGGTTCCCGTGACCTGGCCGCCGCGGGCCCGGGAACCGCGGCGAGATGCGAAACCAGGGGTAACTTTCAGGTTTCGTTGAGGTAGCGTTGGGTCTTCACTCAGCTATCCGGCGTACTTTGGCGCGCCATGACTCCGCAGACCAGCCGGCCGATCTTCATCATCGGCTGTCCCCGTTCGGGCACGACGCTGCTCCAGCAGATGCTGCACTCGCATCCGCGGATCGCGTTCCCGTCCGAGACCAGGTTCGTGCACACCTCGTACGAGGTGCGGCAGACCTTCGGCGACCTGGAGCTCGAAGAGAACCGGCGCAGGCTGGCGGAGTGGATCGTCAAGGGCAAGGACACCAAGTTCCACGTCCTCAAGCTGGACGCCGGCGAGACGATCGAGGAGATCGTGCAGGCGCCGCCGACGCTCGGGTCGGCCCTGGCGGCCGTCTTCCGCGCGTACGCCCGCAAGCACGGCAAACCGCGGTGGGGCGACAAGCGCCCCAGCTACTTCCGCCGGGTGCCGATGCTCCAGCGGATGTTCCCCGACGCCCAGTTCATCCATCTCGTCCGGGACGGCCGGGACGCGGTCAGCTCGCTGAAGCGGATGCCCTGGTACCACGGCGACACCTTCTCGGCGGCGCTGACCTGGCGGGAGGCGGTCGACACCGGGAAGCGGCTCGCCCGCCGGCTCGGCCCGGAGACCTTCTACGAGTTCCGGTACGAGGACCTCGTGGCCGAACCGGAGAGCTCGCTGCGGGGGCTGTGCGCGTTCCTCGGCGAGGAGTACCACCCGGCGATGACGAAGGCGTACGAGCACGCCCGGGAGACGGTGCCGTCCGCGCGCAAGTGGCACCTCCGGACGCACGAGGCGCCCAACACCCGCAACGTCGGCGCGTGGCGGGAGCGCCTGGAGGACTGGGAGGCGGACCTGGTCGAGCACGTCCTCGCCTCCCGGCTGCGGCAGCACGGCTACGCGCTGACGGGGGTGGCGCGCCCGTCCGCGGCGAACCTCGCCAGGTACCACCGGATCGCGGCGCACCGGTGGCGGTCGCAGCGGGCGCACGCGGTCCTGGACCGGCTGGCGGAGTCCCGCGACCCCAATCCCGTGGTCTCCCTCCTCACCGGGCCGGTGCCGGTGGACGGTGCCGCTGACCAGGCATGATTCCCACCGGGAAAGCTATGTCTGGCTGCGGAGGTAGCAGGACCTGACTCGTCCGTGATGGGGGAGTCTGCGAGGTTGTCCGAAATTCTCGTGGAACGTGCCGGTCTGCGTGGCCGGCCGGGTGCCCGTGCGGGACGGGTCTGCTGGGGAACGACGCAGGTGGGGTGCCGCGGTGGGGTCGCGGGTGAGCGGCGCATCCAGTGGGACGGGCGGTGACAGGGGTTTCCGGGCGCGCTTCCGGTGGGCCCCTTAACGGAAGTGGTTACCGATCAGTAACCTGGCGCCGATTTACCGTCTAACTGACTTAATTTACGAAACAGAGACATGGTTGTGTCCGATCGTTCACATGGGGACCTGCGACACATCGTCTATTTGCCGGTATCTTGCGTGTTGCTCGTCTTCCGATAGCTATCGCGATTGATTCGATGATCCTCTTACATAAGGAGGAATGCGGTGACCAGATCGGAAACTATTTCCCACGACGAGCTGCAATCGTGGCTTCTTGACAGGATCGCCTTCTACCTCGACCGGCCTGCCGAAAACATCGATCCAGGTGTCGAACTGGCGCGCTATGGCGTGGACTCCGTCTACGCCATCAGCATCATCAGCGACATCGAAGACCACCTCCAGGTCGAGGTCGACGTGGCCGAGGCCCGGCGCCGGGAGACGGTGACCGCCCTCACCGACTACCTGCTCGAACTCGTCGCGTGATGGCCGGCCGGCCGGGCGGCGGACCCGTCATGGTGGTGCTCGGCGACAGCGTCGCCGAGGGGCAGAACGACCCGGACCCGGCCGGCGGGTGGCTCGGCTGGGCCGGCCGGCTGGCCCGTGAGCTGGACGTTTCCCGCGAGGAGATGCTCAATGTCTCCGACCCGGGCGCGACGATCGAGGAGGTGGTCGGCACCCAGCTGCCCGCCGTCCGGGACCTGCGGCCGGGGCTCGTCGTGCTCGGCTGCGGGATGAACGACGCGCTGCGCGGGTTCGAGCGGCCGGCCGCCGCCGCCCGGCTGACCGAGCTGTTCGGCTGGGCCCGGTCGCGCGACGCGATCGCCCTCGCGATTCCGGTGCCGCGGCCGCCGCTGCTCGACCTGTCCCCGATGTCGCAGTTCCGCAAGAAGCGAACGGTGCAGCGCATTCACGACTTCAACGAGGAGCTCGCGCGTGCCACCCGCGAGTTCGGAATACCGTTTCCCGCGCGCGAAACGGTGACCAAGGTCGCCGATCCCGCGATGTGGAGTGCCGACGGAATCCATCTGAACCCGCGAGGGCACGCATATGTGGCGGAGGTGATGGCGAACTTCGCACGAAGCCTGCTCCGCGAGCGGGCGATATGAGCTCGGGGGCCGAACCGCACAAGTCTGGGATTGAGATGAAGAGACCATTCACCTTCGCCCGAGTCCCCCAGTCGATGTTGCTGATTCCGCTCGCGCCGATTCTCGCCGTCCAGGCATGGCGGACGGCCCGGCGCACGCCCCGGCTCGCACCCGCGACCGGTGACGAGCACGGCTTCGTCCCCGGCACCGACCCCGCCGCCGGTCCCGCCTACCGGGTCGTCGTGATCGGGGAGTCCACCGCGGTGGGGGTCGGCGCGTCCCGGCACGCGCAGGCGCTGCCGGGCTTCCTGGCCGAGGCGCTGCGGGAACGCCTGCGGCGCAGCGTGTCCTGGTCGGTCACCGGCGAGAACGGTGCCACGGCCCACCGGGTCGCGACCGGCCTCGTCCCGGCGAACGGCACCCCCGGCGACGGCACGCCCCCCGGGGGCGCGCCGCCCGGCGGCGCGTCCGGGGGACCGGGCGCGGACCTCGTGGTCCTGACCGTCGGGATCAACGACCTGATCCGGGGGCGTCCGCTGCGGCGGTGGACGGACGACGTGTCCCGGCTCATCGCCGCGCTGCAGGGCAGGTACGCGCACGCGACGCTGGTCGTCGCGGGGATGCCGCCCGTGCACCGGTTCCCGGCGATCCCGCAGCCGCTGCGCCTCGTCCTCGGCGCGCGGGCCCGGATCATGGACCGGATCATGCGCGACGCGGCCCGGTCGCGCGGTGCGGTCCACGCCCCCATGGACGAGGCGATGGCGCGCGACCGCCGGCTCTTCGCGACCGACGGCTTCCACCCGTCACCCGACGGCTACCGGGCCTGGGCCGAAGACCTCGCCCGCGCCGCCACCCCCACCCCGTCCCTTATACACAACTCCCAGCCCCCGA
>NZ_SMLC01000145.1 GCF_004349245.1 Actinomadura sp. 6K520
TGGAGCAGGTCGGCGATGCGGGGGCGGGTTCCGTCGGTGCGGGCGAGGCGCTGGTCGGGTGGGATGCGTTTGCCGAGGAGCGGGTGGTCGCCGGGGCCCATGTCGTAGCGGATGCCCAGCCCGCTGATCATTCCGGCGAGGTGCCCGGCCGCGTCCTTGTGGGCGGCGAGCTCGCCGACCACCTCGCGGACCGGGTCCAGATCGTCCTCGCCGAGGTAGAGCATGGACGCCGCCTGGACGTTGCGCATCAGCTGCCGCCCGACCGGGTGGCGCTCGGCGTGGTAGGTGTCGAGCAGGCCGCCGGGTGCCCGGCCGTTGATCGTCGCGGCCAGCTTCCAGCCGAGGTTCACCGCGTCCAGCAGCCCCGCGCTGAGCCCCCACGCGGCCAGCGGCGGTATGGCGTGCGCGGCGTCGCCGGCCAGGAACACCCGGCCGCGCCGGTACTCCTCGGCGAGCCCGGCGGCATTGTCGGAGGCCCACAACCAGAGCGGCCGCGCGTGGTGGACGGACTCCCCGGTGAGCCGCTGCCACGAATCGGCGACCTGGCCGAACGTCAGCGCGCGGGAGTCCGGACGAGGGGGCAGGCTCCTGTCGTGGACGACGATGCGGTAGCGGCCGTCACCCAGGGGAGTGCACAGCACCATGTTGCCGCCCGGAAGGCGTTCGCCGATGGGCCGCGGCCGCAGAGTGACCCCGGCGATCTCCGCCGTGTACATGCCGCGCGTTGCCTCCCAGCCGGGAGCGCGGATGCCGGCGAGCGCGCGTACGGTACTGCGCGGACCGTCGCAGCCGACCAGGTACGCGCCGGTGACCTCCCCGCGGCCCTCCGGTCCGCCGAAGGTCGCCGCGACACCGTCCGGTGTCTCGCGGAAGCCGGTCACCTCGCATCCGCGCCGCACCGGAACGCCCAGTTCGGCCAGCCACTTCCCGAGCATCTCCTCGGTCCTGGCCTGGGACAGGCCGAGCACCCCGCTGTGCTCCTCGTCCAGCATCCCGAGGTCGATCCGGACACCGCCGAAGTGCCCCATCGGGCCCCACCTGAAGTCACCGAGCCGGGAGAGCAGCCCGCGCTGGTCCAGCGATTCGGCGGCCCGCCGGTTGAAGCCGAGCGCGCGGGACTCCCCGGCCGGGCCGGTCAGCCGGTCGAGGACGGTGACGTCCACCCCGGCCAGGCGCAGTTCACCGGCCAGCAGCAAACCGACGGGACCCGCGCCGACGACTATCACGCCATTATTCATTCTCCGGACCCTTCCGCAGGCTGTGGCAGGGGAATTGAATCGTCAAGCTACGCTGCATCGCGTTCAGGTTCAAAATGGCGGAAGAGTGCGCAGTTGAACGTCCTGGAATCATCCGCCATGACGTGGAAGGGTGACCATTTGGCCTGTCATTCCTCCGGCAAAGGAAAGGGGTCTCCGGACGTGCCTGCCGAGAGAATCGCGCTGATCACCGGCGCCAACAAGGGCATTGGATTCGAGATCGCACGGCAGTTGGGCGAACGGGGAGCCGTCGTGCTCGTCGGCGCCAGGGACGAGGTGCGCGGCAAGGCGGCGGCCGACTCGCTGGCGGGCCGCGGCATCACCGCCGTGCCGCTGCGGATCGACGTGACCGACCCGGCCTCCGTCGCCGACGCCGCGTCCTGGATCGAGCGGCGCCACGGCCGCCTGGACGTCCTGGTGAACAACGCCGGCATCGCCGGGGGCTTCGGCGGGGCGCCCAGTGCGGCGACCGCCGGCGACCTGCGGGAGGTGTACGAGACCAACGTCTTCGGCGTCGTGTCCGTCACCAACGCGATGCTGCCGCTGCTGCGCCGGTCGGAGGCCGGGCGGATCGTCAACATGTCCAGCCACGTGGGGTCGCTGACCCTCAACACCGATCCGGGTTCCCCGCTCGCGAACGTCAACATGCTCGCCTACCAGTCCTCGAAGACGGCGCTGAACGCCCTCACGGTGCTGTACGCGAAGGAGCTGAAGGGGACACCGGTCAAGGTCAACCTGGCCAACCCCGGGCCGGTCGCCACGGACATCAACCAGCACCGCGGGCGGCTGACCCCAGCGGAGGGCGCGGTGATCGCGGTCCGGCTGGCGCTGCTCGACGACTCCGGGCCGTCGGGGGCCTGCCTGGCGGAGAACGGGACCGTCCCGTGGTAGCGGAATCGGCACGACCGGGATCAGGCGCGAAGCAGAAAATCGATGACCTCGCCCTTTTCGGCGGGCCCCCGGCATTCGACGAACCGCTCTATGTGGGAAGGCCCAGCACAGGCGACCGGTCGCGTTTCTTCGCACGGCTGGACCGGGCCCTCGACGATATGTGGCTCACCAACGGGACGCTGGTCCGGGAGTTCGAGGATCGCGTGGCGGAGGTGGCCGGGGTGCGCAACTGCGTGGCCACCTGCAACGCGACCACGGCGCTGCAGCTCCTCTACCTGGCCGCGGGGCTCTCCGGCGAGGTCATCATGCCGTCGATGACCTACGTGGCCACCGCGCACGCCGCCCGGATGCTGGGGCTCACGCCGGTGTTCTGCGACATCGACCCCGCGACCGGATGCCTCGACCCGCGGGAGGCGGACGCGGCGGTGACCGCCCGCACCTCGGCTGTGGTCGGCGTCCACCTGTGGGGACGGCCCGCTCCCGTCGGCGAGCTGGAGAAGACGGGCGCCAGGTACGGCCTGCGGGTGCTCTTCGACGCGGCGCACGCGCTGGGCTGCACCCACCGCGGCCGGCGCGTCGGCGGATTCGGGGACGCGGAGGTGTTCAGCTTCCACGCGACGAAGGTGGTGAACAGCTTCGAGGGCGGCGCCGTCGTCACCGATGACGACGGCCTCGCGCAGCACCTCCGGTCGCTGCGCACGTTCGGTTCCGGGCCGGGCGGCCGCATCGAGCGCGCCGGCACCAACGCCAAGATGAGCGAGGCCGCCGCGGCGATGGGGCTGACCTCGCTGGAGGCGTTCGACCAGGTCGTCCGGCACAACCGCGAGAACCACGCGCGCTACCGGTCCGAGTTGCGCGGGGTGGACGGAGTCTCGGTCGTTCCCTTCGACGAGGAGGAGACCTCCAACCACCAGTACGTGATCGCCAAGATCGACGAGGCGGGCGCCGGTCTCCACCGCGACCTGCTGATGCGGGTGCTCAAGGCCGAGAACGTCGTCGCGCAGCGCTACTTCGCACCCGCCTGCCACCAGGTTGAGCCGTACCGCTCGGAGCGCCCCGTCGAGCTGCCGCACACCGAGCGCCTGGCGGAGCAGGTGCTTGCGCTGCCGACCGGGCCCGCGGTCTCCGCGGCGGACGTCCGCCGCATCTGCGAGATCGTGCGGTGCGCGACCGCCGCGGGCCGGCAGGTGACCGACCGCGAGCGGCGCACGGCGAACACCTCGCCCGCGCCCCCGGTTCCGGTGCCCTCCGGGCTCAGGCGGTGATCAGTCTCGCCCTGGCGCGCACCCGGTCGACCAGCTCGGCCTGACGTGTGATCGCCGCGGCGTGCGGAGCGTAGTCCGCGTTCTGGATGACCGACCGGGCGAAGGATTCGGTGATGTTCCGGAACTGGTGGTCCGCCGGAAACGACAGTTCCTCGGTCTGCCCCGCGGACTCGATGCGGATCAGTGGCCGCCGGTCCGGGGGCGGGGTGAATGCCCGGTCCACCGTGAGCCGGGCCCGGTCGCCCCAGAGCGAGTAGCGGGACCGGTAGGCGTGCTCGAATCCGAAGGAGAGCTCGGCCGTCATGCCCGACGGCGTGGCCAGCAGGGCGTGGCCGGCCACGTCGACGCCCCTGGCCGCGTCCATCCGCAGCACCGAGCCGACGACGTCCAGCTCGGGGCCCAGGAATTGGAACGCGGCGCGGATCGGGTAGCCGCCGACGTCCAGCAGCGCGCCACCGCCCAGTTCGGGGCGGTACCGGATGTCCGACGCGTCTCGCGGGGGGATGCCGAAGCGCGCGGTGAACACGCGGAGCGCGCCGATCCGGCCTTCGGCGACGAGGTCGCCGACCCTTCGGTGCTGGCCGTGGTGGAGGAACATGTAGTTCTCCATCAGCCACAGGCCGGCCGTCCTGGCCTGGTTCACCAGGCGCAGAGCGGTGGCGTGGTCGCAGGTGAGGGGCTTCTCCGCGAGCACGTGCTTGCCCGCGGCGAGCGCTCGGCCCGCCCAGTGCGCGTGCAGGCCGGCCGGCAGCGGGATGTACACCGCGTCGACGTCCGCCCGTTCGAGCAGGCCGTCGTACCCGTCGGCCGCGGCGCAGCCGAACCGCCGGGCGACGTCGCGCGCCTTGGCCGGATCGCGGCTCGCGACGGCCGCCAGCTCGATGTTCCCGGCTTCCGTCATCGCCGGCATGACCTTGCGGAGCGCGATGTCCGCGCACCCCAGGACTCCCATACGGACCATGGGTCGCATGCGGATCGTGACCTCCCGGTCTTCGTGTCGCGGGCGCCCTGCGGGGGCTCAGGCCGGACGGCACTCGACGATGTAGCGGCCGGAGGGCGCGTTGCCGGACGCGGTGACCGCCAGGCCCGCCTTCGCCGCGAGGGCGCCGAACTGGTCGAGGTTCCGCGTCCTGCCGCCGGTCAGCATCATGACCATCAGGCCGCCCTTGGGGGGCGCCCCGCCGGGGGAGACGCCGCCGTCCACGACGACGCGGCCGTGCGGAGCCGCCGCTTCGGCGCACCGGGTGAGCAGCGTGGCCGCCTCCTCGTCGGGCCAGTCCAGGAGCAGGCGCGTGAGCAGGTAGACGTCCGCGCCGCGGGGGAGCGGGTCGAAGAAGCTCTGCCCGCTCACGGTGACGCGGTCGCGCACCCCCGCGGACTCGAAGATCTCGCCGGAGCGGGCCACCGTGCGGGGCAGGTCCACGAGTGTGCCGCGCAGGTGGGGATGGGCGCGCAGGGTCTGGGCCAGCATCGCACCGGCTCCGCCGCCGACGTCCACCACGTGGTGGACGTCCGCCCAGTCGTCGCCGACCAGGGCCGCGGGGTCGGGGACGTCGCGGCCGCCATTGCTCATCTGCGCGTCGTAGCTGGCCGCGAGACCGGGTTCGGTGTCCAGGTCCTCCCAGTACGGGCGCCCGTAGACCTCCTGGTAGCTCGGGCGGCCCGTGCGGACCGTGGACAGGAGGCCGCTCCACACGCCGGCGACCCTGCCGCCCCAGCCGTCGAGATCGAGGTTGCCGCGCACCGGGCCGGGATCGACCAGGACGCGAGCCGGCTCGTTGAGCGCGAACTCCCCATCGACGGGCTCCTCGAAGACGCCCTTGCCCACGAGGTGACGCAGCACGCGGGCCAGTGAGTCGGCGTCGCAGTCCGCCTCCCGGGCCAGGTCGTCGATCTTCGTGGTGCCCCGTGCCAGGTGCTCGGCGACGCCCAGGGTCACCGCCACGCGCAGGCACCAGGGGGTCGCCAAGTCGCTCAGCGCCCAGAGATCCACCTTGTCCGACACGTGCTACCTCCTGGCTCGTGCTCCTGGCTCATGGGGCCGCGGGAGCGTCCGCGGACCGGCTCGGATCCGGCGCGCCGGGGACGGGCCGCACCCGCCGCGGAGAACCGCGTGGCGGGTGGGCATCGCCGGAGGCGCCGTGGCCGGCCCGGCGACCGGCAGGCTCCGCCGGGCCGCGTTCGACCGCGCGGGATCGCCGGTTGAACGCGGGCCGGGGCCCGGTGCCGGTTCTTCGCCCGCGTTCCGTGCACGCGGGCCGGATCGCGGCTGCCGCCGCGTGTGGTCGTCGTTACTTGGCGGACACCCAGACGAAGCCGTCCGGGTCGGTGAAGGGGCCGGCCGCGCTGCCGATCTTGATCCGGTGCGATCCGCTGCCCTCGGCGTCGACGCCGGCGACCTTCGCGAGGCCGCGGCGCTTGTAGAGCGAGAGTTTGACGGGACTGGAGGGCGTGGCGAACTCGACGTACTTGCGGCCGTAGCTCTTCGTCACCTCGAAGCCGTGGTCGACGTAGAACTGCTTGCTCGCGGCCACGTCCGCGACTCCCAGCTGGAGCACGGTCTCGTCGATCTCGCGGGCGGCCGGGCCGGAGTCCTTCTTCGACTGGGACGCGACGGTCCAGACGGTCCCGTCCGGGGCCTGGACGACGCCGCCGTAGCCCCAGAGGGACTTCTTGGCCGGCTTCAGCGAGGTGGCGCCTGCCTTGAGAAAGGCGTCGATGACGGCGTCGGCGTTGGCCGGCTGGGACACGATGAGCGACATCGTGAACCCGCGGAAACCGCTCGTCGCCGCGTCCGATGCCTCCAGACGCAGGTATTTGTCCATATCGAGGGCGGATGTGTAGAAACGCTCGGCGGCCGCGGTGTCGGCCACCTCTAGAGTGACGAATTCGACGGAAGCCATGACGACCATGCTAGGTGTGTTCACCGGTCCGTGCTTGTCCAATCCTGATCGGCCGGTTCGATTCCCGCCCGCGGGCCGAGATCATCTCCGCCGGAACCGCTGGTCATGGACGAGATCACGCGACATGGCGGGAGTTGTCCATCTTTCTGGAACCGGGCAGCCGTTCAACAATGCCTAGGCGGCGGCGAGCGCCTCCATCGTGCGCACCATCTCGGCGGGCGCCGGCAGCGCCGCGTTCTCCGCGGCGAGGGCCCGCGCCCGCTCCGAGTACCGGGGCCCGGACAGTATTTCCCGGCAGCCCGCGGCGAACGCCGCGGCCACCTCCTCGTCGGGTCCGTACCGCCCGGGCGGCACCGTCAGCGCGGCGCCGTACCCGGTCAGCGCCTCCGCGATGGCCTTGGTGTGGGTGTTCGGTGGGTAGATCAGCTGCGGTGCCCCCGCGGCCAGGGCCGTCATGGCGGTGGTGGCGCCTCCGTGGTTCACCACGAGATCGCAGGTCGGGGCGACCGCGTCCAGCGGCATCCAGCCGACGCGGACGCCCTCGCCCAGCTCGGCGCGGAACTCCTCGGCGGCCTTCCCGGGCGCCGCGACGAGCACCTCCGCGCCCTCGGCGGCCAGCTCCGCCGTCAGGTGCCGCAGCGCGACGGCGGAGAGCATGCGGAAGTGGCCGCCCGAGGTGATCAGCACGCGCCGGCGCCCCTCGGGACGGGTGTACATCCACCGTTCCAGGCGGCGCTGGGGATTGCTCGGGATCCAGCGCATCGCCCGCCCGTCCGGGGCGTGCGGCGACCGGAGGGACGGCGGGCACGCCTCGACGAACAGCGCCGGATCCGGCAGCCCCGCCAGCCCCAGGTGCCGCAGCTCGGACCGGAGCCCCTCCTCGGCGCCCGGGTCGACGTCCTGCGTCGGGACCCCGAGATACTCGGCATGGCGGACATAGGGGACCTTGAGCCGGGTGGCGAGCAGTCCCGCCGCGTAACTCATCGAGCCGCCGACGACCAGGTCGGGGGGCCAGTCGTCCGCCAGGTCCAGCAGCGGGCCGAGCGCGGCGGTGGCCATCCGGGCGAAGCCCCGGCCCGTGCCCAGCATCTCCTCCCGCAGGTCCTCGGGACCCTGGGCGGCGTGCTTCGCGGGGCCGTTCATCACGAAGTGCCGGGTCGGCTCCGGCATGATCGAGACCGCCGGAAGCTGCGTGGCCGCCGCGAACTCCATGAGCGGCTCGTTGGCGGCCAGGAGGACCTCGTGCCCCGCATTCCGCACGGCCGTGGCGAGAGGTGCGACGGCGTAGACGGTCACCTGACTGCCGACCGGCGTGAACAAGAATTTCATGGCGCCTCGTATGTCTCGGGTGGTGATCTGCTCACATCCATCCGATTATGGGGGCGTTCCCGGTGATCGCCATAAGGGCCTGGCGCTTTCGCCGGTCCCTTTGCTTCCCGCGTTCAACCGCGGATGTCGGCAGTCGAACGGAGGCGACCGGAGCGCACGATAGGGCGCAATATGAAAGGCGCCCGGAAAGAGCCCGGGTCGTTAGCCTGAAACGGCCTGCCGGACCCGCCGTGGTGCTCCACCGGGTACCGGCGCCCGAACCGAGGAGGAACGGTGATGTGCCATGACCGCAGGGCTGCTGCCGAGGCCGCGCTCCGGTGCGGGAACCGCTGAACGGCTGGCCCGGTCCGCGGCGGCCGCGGAGGGCGCCGGGATGGCAACCGGCGACGTGGCCGGCTGGCTGGACGCCCGCAGGCGGGCGTGCGCGGCCCGGGTGCGGCGGATCCCCTTCGCGGAACTCGACGGCTGGTCGTTCGCGGCCGGCACCGGTGACCTGAGACATCGCAGCGGACGGTTCTTCTCCGTCGAGGGACTGCACGTCGTCCGGCCGGACGACGACTGGCAGCAGCCCATCATCGTGCAACCGGAGATCGGCATCCTCGGCATCCTGGCCAAGGAGTTCGGCGGGACGCTCCATTTCCTGATGCAGGCCAAGATGGAGCCCGGAAATCCCAACCTGGTGCAGCTCTCCCCGACCGTGCAGGCCACCCGGAGCAACTACACCAAGGCGCACGGAGGAGCGACGGTCAGGTACCTGGACCACTTCCTCCGCCCGGACCCGGACCGGGTGCTCACCGACGTGCTCCAGTCCGAGCACGGCTCGTGGTTCTACCGGAAGCGCAACCGCAACATGATCGTCGAAGCGGACGGGGACGTGCCGGCCGGCGACGACTTCCGCTGGCTGACCCTCGGGCAGCTCGGCGCGCTGCTCCACGAGGACAACCTGGTGAACATGGACGCGCGCACCGTGCTGGGCAGCGCGCCGATGGCGCATCCCGAGCGCACGGCGCTGTCGCCGGACAGCGGGCTGCTGTCCTGGTTCACCGGGGAACGTGCCCGCCATGACGTCCAGGCCCGCCGCATGCCCCTGCGCGACGTGACCGGATGGCATCGCGACGCGGACTCCGTCCATCGGGCGGACGGGAGGTTCTTCCGGGTGGTCGCGGTCGCGGTGGAGGGCTCCGCCCGCGAGGTCTCCAGCTGGACCCAGCCCCTCTTCGAACCCGTCGGGCGCGGGATCGTCGGCTTCGCGTACCGCACCTTCGGCGGCGTCCCGCACGTCCTGGTGCACGCCCGCGTCGAGGGCGGATTCCTCGACACCGCCGAACTCGGCCCGACCGTGCAGTACGTCCCGGGGAACTACGCCCACCTGCCGCCGGCGGAGCGGCCCCCGTTCCTCGACCTGATGGCCGGCATGCCGCCCGACCGCATCCGCTACTCGGCGGTCCACTCGGAGGAGGGCGGCCGGTTCCGCAACGCCGAGAGCCGCTACCTGATCGCGGAGACCGACGAGTCGACGACCCCCGCCGAGGCCCCGCCCGGCTACCACTGGATCACCCCGGGGCAGCTGAACTGGCTGGCCGGGCACAGCCACTACGTCAACGTGCAGGCCCGGACCCTGCTGGCCGTCCTCAACACGCACGCGGCCGGCGTCGACCACGCGCCCGTGTGATCCGGGCATCGGGGGCATCGCCGGCGGCCTCCCGGCCCGGCCGCAGCCCCGCCGGACGCCGAGGAGGCCCTGTTTGAGCTCCGCCGAGACCCTGAGCTCCGCCAAGACTTCGAGCTCCGCCGAGACGGGCGGCCCGACGGCCCGTGTGCCGCTGCGGCGCATCCTCGGACTGTTCCGCCCGTACCGGTTGAGCCTGCTGTCCGTCGGCGCCCTCGTCGTCGCCTCATCGCTCGTCTCCCTGGTCAACCCGTTCCTGATCCGGGAGGTCGTGGACGTGGCCCTGCCGCAGGGGCGGACGGGCCTGCTGACCGTGCTGGCGCTCGGCATGATCGTCGTGTCGGTCGCCAACAGCGTGTTCGGCGTCCTGCAGAGCTACGTCTCCACCAAGGTCGGCCAGCGCGTCATGCACGACCTGCGCACCGCCGTCTACACGCACCTGCAGCGCATGTCGCTGGCCTTCTTCACCAGGACCCGCACCGGCGAGGTGCAGTCGCGCATCGCCAACGACATCGGCGGCATGCAGGCCACCGTGACGACCACCGCGACCACGCTCGTGTCCAACCTGACCACGGTGATCGCCACGGTCATCGCCATGATCGTCCTCGACTGGCGGCTCGCCATCGCGTCGCTGGCGATGATGCCCTTCTTCGGATGGCTCAGCCGCCGCATCGGGAAGGAGCGCCGCCGCATCACCCGCGACCGGCAGCGCCAGCTCGCGGCGATCTCCTCGATCGTCCAGGAGTCGCTGTCGGTGAGCGGCATCCTGCTCAGCCACACGATGGGCCGCTCCCGGTCGCTGAACGACACCTTCGCGGCCGAGTCCGACAAGGTCGCCGACCTGGAGGTCCGGTCCAGCATGGCGGGGCGCTGGAGCCAGTCGTGGATCCAGATCGTCATGTCCTCCATGCCGGCGCTGACCTACTGGGCGGCCGGGCTGGCCGGACCCGGCTCGGCGATCTCCATCGGCACGGTGGTGGCCTTCACCACCCTGCAGCTGAACCTGTTCCGGCCGATGGTCCAGCTCCTGGACGTCGGAGTCGAGATGCAGGCGTCGCTCGAACTGTTCGACCGCATCTTCGAGTACCTCGACCTGCCGGTCGACATCCCCGAGCCGGACCACCCGATCGCCCCGGCGGCACCGCGCGGAGAGCTCCGGCTGCGGGACGTCTCCTTCTCCTACGCCGGCGCGGACCGGCCCACGCTCAGCGGCATCGACGTGACCGTCCCCGCCGGGCACAGCCTCGCGATCGTCGGCGAGACCGGCGCCGGCAAGACCACGCTCAGCTACCTCATCCCCCGGCTGTACGACCCGACGTCCGGGCGCGTCACGATCGATGGCGTCGACGTGCGGCGGATGTCCTTCGCCACGCTCGCCACCACGGTCGGCGTGGTGTCCCAGGAGATCTACCTGTTCCACGCCACCGTCGCCGAGAACCTGCGGTTCGCCAGGCCCGGCGCGACCGACGAGGAGCTCGTCGCCGCCGCGAAGACCGCGCAGATCCACGACCACATCATGTCGCTGCCGCACGGCTACCAGGCCGTGATCGGTGAGCGCGGCTACCGGCTGTCCGGCGGGGAGAAGCAGCGTCTCGCGATCGCCCGCGCCGTCCTGCGCGACCCGCTCATCCTCGTGCTGGACGAGGCCACCAGCGCCCTCGACACGCACACTGAGCGGGCCGTGCTGGAGGCCATCGAGGCGGTGAGCGCGGGCCGCACCACGATCACGATCGCCCACCGGCTGTCCACGATCCGGGAGGCCGACGAGATCATCGTGCTGGACGCGGGCGAGATCGTCGAGCGCGGCACCCACACCGAGCTGCTCGACCGGCGCGGCCACTACGCGGCGCTGGTCGACCGCGACGTCGACATCTTCGAGCCGGCGGCCCGGACCCCCTGACGGAAACCGACCCGCCCCGCCCCGACCCGACCCGGCCTGGCCTGGCCGGAGCGGCCGAAGGCCGCGACGCCGTTTCCGGTCGTCGCGGCCCGCGCGGTCCCGCCGCGTAGGTCAGCCGGTGAACTCCAGGATCGAGCGTCCCGACTCGGTGGCGATGGTGTCCCGCAGTGAAAGCCGCGCGTCGGCCGCGATCGCGCGGTACTCGTCCAGCGAACGCTCCTGCCCGCCGATGACGGCGAGCATCCGCAGGTCCATGGCGGTGGTCATCGGCGAGTTCCCCTGCTCGGCGACGAGCTGCTCGATGACCAGCACCCGGGCCGAGGGGCCCGCGGCCTCGGCGGCCTCGGCGCAGCGGCGCAGGATCGCCCGCGCATCGTCGTCGTCCCAGTCGTGGAGGACCCGCGACAGGACGTAGACGTCACCGTCGGACGGCAGGGCGGAGAAGAAGCTTCCCGGGTGGAACGCGCAGCGGTCGGCAAGGCCCGCCGCGGCGAGGTCCTGCCGCCCCGTCTCGACGACGGACGGCAGGTCGACGAGTGTCCCCCGCAGGGAGGGGTGCTTGGTGAGCAGGGCGGCCAGGAGCGTGCCCGTTCCGCCTCCGACGTCCACGACGTTGCGCACGTCCGACCAGTCGTAGGCGGTGGTGACCTCGTCCGCGACCAGTGAGACCTGCGCCGCCATCAGCGCGTCGAAGGCCCGGCCGCGCTCGGGATCGGCCTCCAGGTCCGCCCAGAACGTCCGCCCGAACATGTCCTCGTACACGGGCCGCCCGGTGCGCGCGACCTGGAGCATCCCGGACAGGGCCAGGTCGGAACGCCCCAGCCCGCCGTCCATGTCCAGCCAGGGCCGCATGCCCCCGTCGGACCGGTCCGTGAGCAGCAGGCGGGACAGCTCGGTCAGCGCGAACTCCCCCGGTTCCGGCTGCGCGAACACGCCCTTGGCGACGAGGTGCCGCAGCAGCCGTTCCAGGGCGGCCGGATCCGCCCCGCACCGCGCGCCGAGCTCATCGGGGCGCCGTGCACCGGCCTCGATCAGATCCGCCAGCCGCAGCGTGGCGGCGACCCGGATGGCGTACGGCGTTATCAGGTCGGACAGCGCGCGCAGCCTCCGCACGTTCTCCGCGTTCGCTCCGCCGCCCGGAGGACCGCCGCCCGCAGGACCGCCGCCCGCAGGACCGCCGCTTTGTGCAGCACCCATCGTTACTACCTCCCGCCTTTCGGCTGCTGATGTCGCGGGTCACGCACCGCGCTCCGCGGCGGTGTCGAGGTGGGTGAGGACCTGCTGGGCGGCCTTGCGCCCGGTGTTCATGCATTGGCCGATGCCGACCCCCTCGTAGGCGGCGCCGCAGACCGCGAGGCCGGGTTGGGCGGCGAGCCGGCCACGGATCTGCTTGGACCGGGCGGGATGGCCGACGGTGTACTGGGGCAGCGCCCGGTCCCACCGGCTCACCCGGCTCGCCACCGGCTCACCGGCCGCCCCGGTGGCCTCGGCGAGCTCGCCGGCCGCCAGCGCGGCGAGGTCGGCGTCGTCGCGCTCCAGCAGGTCCCGCGCGTCGACACCACCGGCCTGGCACCGCACGATCTCCACGTCGCCGGCCATGTGCCGCCACTTCACGGACGAGAACGTGACCGACCGGACCGTCCGCCCGTCGATCGCCGGCACCCGGTAGCCGGCGAGCCCGCCCTCGGCCGGCCCGCCGCGGAACGTCCCGCGCGGGTAGGCCAGCGTGATCATCACCGCGCTCGCGTACGGGATCTCCGCCAGCCCGGTGCAGGCCGTGCCGGTATCGGGGAGCCCGGCCAGCAGGCTGCCGGCGGGGCCCGCCGGGACCGCGAGGATGACCGCGTCGGCCGCGATGTCCTCCCGGCCGGAGGCCGCGTCCACCTTCAGTCGCCAGCCGTGCCCGTCCCGCGCCAGGTCGGTCACCCTGGTCCCGGTCCGCAACGCGGCTCCGGGGGAGGAGGCGAGCACGGCGTCGGCCATCGCGCCGGGCAGCGCGCCCATCCCGCCGACGAGCGTGCCCAGCCCGCTGTGCAGCTCGGGCACGCCCGAACCCGGCTTGGGGACCAGCATGCCCGCCGCGTCGGCCAGCGACGTGCGCTTGCGCGACGCCATCGCCAGCGGCGGCAACGTGGCCTCGAACGACAGTTCCGCCGCGCGGCCGGCGCACATCTCGTGCACGAACGGATCGACCAGCCGGTCCACGACCTCCTGGCCGAACCGCGCCGCGACGTACTCGCCCAGCGACACGTCCCCGTTCCGGGGCGTCTCGGGGAGCTCACGGTCCTCCTTCGCCCGGGCGACCCCCTCGTCGGACAGCACGCCCGACCGGGCCAGCGCGTCCAGGTCCGAGGGCACGCTCATGAAGTGACCGTCGGGCAGCGGCCACATCCCGCCCCGGGTCCATGTCGCCACGGCGGCGTTGTCGGCCGACACGAGCCGGTCGCCCAGTGACGTCTGGCCGATCAGCCACTCGGTCTTGGGACGCCACACCGCCTCGGCGCCCTCGTCCACCGCGACACCCGCGACCTCCGAGACGGCCAGCTGCCCGCCCAGCCGGGACGACTCCTCGCAGAGCGTCAACCGCACCGGCTCGTCGCGCAGCAGGAACGCCGCGGACAGCCCCGCGATCCCACCGCCGACGATCACGACATGCGGCACGCCGGACGTCCCGTCCCGGGCGGAACGCCGCCCGACGCCCATTTCCTGGTTCACCATCACGCACACTCCCTCGACTTGCTTGGAAACCGCGTCACCACACGGTGGCACCACCGCCCATAACACCGGTCGAGCGCCGGTGGACAAGGGCTTCTCGCCTTAAAGGTCCGGCGTCGTTCTCAGGGGTTCAGCACCCATGCGGAATTGTGTTGAGTGAAACCGATGTGCGGGTAGTAGTCCGCCGCGGCGGGCGCAGACAGGAGCACGATCTTGGCCTGCGGCGCCTCTTTCCGCGTCGCCTCGATGAGGGCCCTCCCGATACCGGATCTCTGGTGCGCACGGCGTACCGCGATATCGGAGAGGTAGGTCACGTAGGAGAAGTCGGAGATGCTCCGCGCGATGCCGATGAGCACCCCGTTGATACGGCAGGTGACGACGAGGTCGGCGTTCCGCACCATCGCCGCCATGCGCTCGGTCTCCGCTATCGGCCGGCGCTCGCCCAGTCCGGAGGACCGGTAGACCTCCAGGACGTCGTCCAGGTCCAGTTCGACGCCGTTCTCACGCTTGATGTCCCATGTCACGGAGGATTTCCAATCGTTTGAGGATCACGTCGTGGTGGACCAGGAAACGCTCCGGCTCCAGCGGCCCGATATCGATTCCCTGGGCGCGGAGCCGGGCGTCGAGCGTCTCGCCGGAGTCGATCGCGCCGTTCGCGGCCGTCTGGACCGCCCGGTAGGCGTGCTCTCGCTCGGTGCCGTCCGCCAGCAGGTCGGCCAGCACCGCCGAGCTGTACGCCAGGCCGCCGGTCTGGTCGATCGCGCCGCGCATCCGGTCCGGGAACACGTCGAGGGCCTCCACCAGGTCCGCGGCCGAGGTGGTCTGGTAGTGGGCGACGATCATCGCGTCCGGCAGGACGACCCGCTCCACCGACGAGTGGGACAGGTCCCGCTCGTGCCAGAGCGCGACGTTCTCCAGCATCGTGCCCGCGTACCCGCGGAGCAGCCGGGCCAGCCCGACCAGGCGCTCGCTGCCCGTCGGGTTGCGCTTGTGCGGCATGGCGCTCGACCCCTGGTAGCCGGACGTCCGGCTCTCCTCCACCTCCCGGACCTCGCTGCGCGAGAGCAGCCGCACCTCGGTGGCGATCTGCTCGATGCAGGCGCCGAGCGTCGCCGCCGCCTGCACGAGCTGCGCATGCCGGTCGCGGGCGACGACCTGGCTGGGCGCGGGCTCCGCGCCGAGGCCGAGTTCCCCGCACACGTACTTCTCGACGAAGGGGTCGATCAGCGCGTAGGTCCCGACCGACCCCGAGATCGTGCCCACCGCGACCGCGTCCCGCGCGGCCTCCAGGCGCCGCATCGCCCGGTCGGTCGCGAAGGCGAACCCGGCGAGCTTGTGGCCGAACGTCGTGGGCTCCGCGTGCATCCCGTGGGTGCGCCCGATGCACACCGTGTCCCAGTGCTCGGCCGCCTTCTCCGCCAGGACGCCGCGGAGCCGTGCCACCGCGCGGAGCAGCAGGTCGCAGGCACGGGCGAGGTTGTACCCGAGCGCCGTGTCCACGAGGTCGTAGCTCGTCATGCCGAGGTGCACCCACCGGGCGGAGTCGTCGGGGATGTCCTCGCAGAAGGCCGTGAGGAAGGAGAGGATCTCGTGGTCGCGCTCGCGCTCGATCTCCGCCACGCGCTCCGCGGACGGCACCCGGGCGTTCCGGATGTCCGCCAGCGCCTCCGGCGGGACCCGCCCGAGCAGTGTCTGCGCCTGGGACGCCAGGAGTTCCACCTTGACCCAGGTCGCGTAGCGGGCCTGATCCGACCAGATCTCCGCCATCTCGGGCAGTGAATAGCGGGATATCATGTCCGTCGTCCTTCCGCGGGCCGTAACCGGCAGCCGCAGGATAGTAATTGCCGCGGCGCGATGTATAGCGGCTTCAGCGTCCTGACCGGATTCTCCGCGAACGCCTTTGTTCAGCCGCTGATTTTCCGCAGTTGAACGCTCCGCGCCCGGCCGTGAACGAATTTTTCTCCGAGCTTGCTCCCTAGGGCGGCGGCCCCGGCGATCCACCACTTGCACGAGCTTTGTCCCGTGCCATGTAGTGGTCATGTGTCAGTTTCAACGGCCAGCAGAAATCACCGGCGGATCTGCCGCGGCATTCCTGAGACGAGGGAGCTGTTCCTGCGGGGTCATGCCACGGTCGCCGAACACGTGCGGACCGTGCTCGACGCCATCCGCGAAACGGACGGGGAGCTCGGTGCGTTCGTCGCGGTCGCGGGCGACGGTGCGCTGCGGGAGGCCGAGGCGGCCGACCGGCTCGTCTCGGAGTTCGGCGCGGCCGCCTTCCGCGACCGGCCGCTGCTCGGCGTCACGGTGTCGGTGAAGGACCTCATCCAGACGCGGGACCTGCCGACCCGGAGGGGCTCGCTGCTGCCGAACCGCCGCCCCGCCGCGGACGCCCCCGCCGTCGCCCGCCTCCGCGCGGCGGGGGCGATCGTGGTGGGGAAGACCGCCACGTCGGAGTTCGGCTGGAGCGCGAGCACGGTGGGCAGGCTCGCCGGCCCCACCCGCAACCCCTGGAACCGCGGCAGGTCGGCCGGGGGCTCCAGCGGCGGGTCCGCCGCCGCGGTGTCGGCGGGGCTGTGCACCGCGTCCGTCGGCACCGACGGGGCGGGATCGGTCCGCATTCCCGCGGCGTTCTGCGGCGTGGTCGGGTTCAAGCCGTCCTTCGGCCGGATTCCCTACGTGCCGCCCTGCCCCGAGCGGCTGGCGCACGTCGGGCCGCTCGGGCGGACCGTCGCCGATGTCGCCGCGCTCACGTCGGTGCTGGCCGGTCCCGACCACCGCGACCCGGACTCGGTGACCGGCCCGCCCACGCTCGCGACACCGCCCGTCCCGCTGCGGATCGGCTGGATCGAGTTCCCCGGGACGTCCGGCGAGGTCCGCCGGGTCACCGAGGACGTTCTGCCGGTGCTGACCGGGCAGGGGCATCACGTCGACCGCATCGAGGTCCCCTTCCCCGACCCGTACGCGGCCCTGGTGGACCTCCTCGCGGTCTCCGAGGCGAGCGGCACCGCGCCGGAGGACGAGGCGTGGTGCGACGAGGGCCGGGCCGCGCTCGTGCGGTACGGACGCTCCCTGAGCGGCACGGCGGTCATGCGCGCCGAGGAGACGCGGATGGCCCTGCGGGCGACGCTGGGCTCGGTGATGGCGGACTACGACCTCCTGGCCATGGCGACCGTCCCCACCGAGCCGTTCGCCGCCGACGCGATCGCCCCGTCCTGGGCCGCCGACCCGGACGACCTGCTCTGGCTGGCGTGGTCGCCCGCCACCTACCCCTTCAACATCACCGGCCAGCCGGCGCTGACCCTGCCCGCCGGCGTCACGTCCGGCGGGCTCCCGGCCGGGCTCCAGCTCGTGGGCCGGGTCGGCGACGACGACCTGGTGCTCTCGGCCGCCGCCCTCGTCGAGGCGGAACTCGGCCTCGCGATCGCGCCCGCCCCGGAAACGAAAGAGGAATGATCATGATGTCCAGGCCATGGTCCCGGCACGGCGAGGAGGGCGGCGTCGGGTCCCCGGCGTTCGTGGCCGAGTTCGGGCTCTGGGACGACCGCCAGGCCGCCGCTGCCGAGCGGGTCGAGGTGCAGCTGGACGAGGTCGATCTCGTCCGGGTCGCGTTCTGCGACCCGCACGGGCTCGCCCGGTCGAAGACCGTGCCCGCGAACGTCTTCCGCGCCGTGCTGCGCAACGGCATGGACTTCAGCGCCGGGCCGCTGATCTTCGACACCGGCCATGCCGTCGCCGTCGACTTCCTCGCCGAGACCGGGGTGGGGGTCGGCGAGCTGCTCGGCGCGGGCGACTTCGTGCTCGTCCCGGATCCGCGCACGTTCCAGGTGCTGCCCGGGACCGAGCCGAGGACCGCCTGGGTGCTCGGGAACGAGTACCTGCGCGACGGCTCGCCGCACCCGCTCGCCTCCCGCGACGTCCTGCGCCGAGTCTGCGCCCAGTACGCCAAGCACGACCTGGCCCCGGTCATCGGCCTGGAGGTCGAGTGGTACCTCACCCGGCTGACCGGCGGGCCGCCAGGCAACGCGGGGAACGGCTTCGGCCGGCAGGGGCCCGCCCCGGCGGTGGAGGCCGTGAACCCCGGCTACCAGTTCAACCTGGACGGCTACTACGACTCGGTGGCGGACGTCGCGGACCCGCTGGCCGCGATGCTCGTCGCGCTCGGCCTCCCGCTGCGCTCGATGGAGCACGAGTCAGGCCCGGGGCAGCTCGAAACCACCTTCGGCCCGATGCTGGCCCTGGACGCGGCGGACGCGATGCTGCTCTTCCGTACCCAGGTCAAGCGGTTCTGCAGGCGACGCGGCATGCACGCGTCCTTCATGACGCTGCCGCGCCTGGACGGCTTCGACTCCAGCGGCTGGCATCTGCACCAGTCCGTCACGAGCACCAAGACCGGCCGCAACGTGTTCGCGGCCGACGGCAACGCGCTCGACGTGATGTCGCCCGAGGGGGAGTCCTACGTCGCGGGCCTGCTGTCGCATGCCCGCGAGCTGTGCCTGCCCAGCGTCCCGACCGTGAACGGCTACCGGCGGCTGGGACCGGAGTTCTCGCTCTCCCCGACCTCGGTCGACTGGCGCTTCGAGGACCGCACCGCGATGGTGCGGGTGCTCAGCGGCGGTAGCGCGACGCACGTCGAGAACCGCGTCGGGGAGTCGTGCGCGAACCCGTACCTGTCCATCGCGGCCCAGCTCCACGCGGGCCTGGAAGGGCTGACCGCC
>NZ_SMLC01000146.1 GCF_004349245.1 Actinomadura sp. 6K520
GCAGACCGTCAAACTCACAAAAGAACCACTGGAGAGCCGGATGCGGGGAAACTCGCACGTCCGGTTCGGAGGGAGGCCGCGCGGAAAAGGGCCCTCATGGGCACCTCGCCGCGCGGCCGACCCTACCGGCGGGGCGGGGCGGCCGGTGATCCAGCCCGAGAACTACGCCGCGACGTCCGGGCGCGGGCTGGCGCTGATGGCGGAGCTCGTGGGGGCATGGGGTGTCCGTCCCCTCAACGAGGGCGGGAAGGTGACGTGGGCGAAACTTCGCTGACCGGCCACAGGCGGCCGATGGCCAACGAGCCCGTCGCGCTGCTGCTGCTCCGGCACCTCTTCCCCGCCTGGACGATCACGCGGGACGAGCGCGGGGCCTGGCGGGCCGCCGGGCGCGCGGAGCTCTCGGCGCAGGACGTTGACGGCCTGCTCGACCTGCTGGTCCTCGCCGACCCGGATGCCGCGCGGCGGGCCGCCGCACTGCTGAGCGAGAAGAAGCGACCGAGGAGACGAGGCCGTCCCGGCGGACGGAAAGGGGAAGGCGCCCCTCCGGTCGGAGGGGCGCCTTCGGTGTGGCGGTCAGGCGCTGACCGCCTTCTTGTAGAGGCGGGTCGCCAGCGGGACGAAGACGACCAGGATTACGGCGATCCAGAGCAGGGACGCCGGGACGGCGTGCTGGATGGGCCAGGCATCCGACGTCTCCATCGCGCTACTGGTGTTGCCGAAGAGTTCGCGTGCCGCCTGGGTGAAGGCGGAGACGGGATTCCACTCGGCGACGACGCGCAGCGGGGCGGGCAGTTCGGAGCTGTCGAGGAAGGCGTTGGAGATGAACATCAGCGGGAACGACACCATCGTCGCGATGTTGTTGAAGCTCTCCGGGGTGCGCAGGGCCAGCGCGACGGTCGCGGTGAACCAGGAGAACGCGTAGGCGAACAGCAGCAGCAGCGCGAACCCGAGGACGGCCTCGAACGGCGAGGTGTGCACCCGCCAGCCGACGATCAGTCCCATCGTCGCCATGACGACCAGGCTGGCGAGGTTCATCAGCAGGTCGCTGACGGTCTGGCCGATCAGTACCGCGGACGGGGCCATCGGCAGTGAGCGGAACCGGTCGAAGATGCCCTTCTGCAGGTCGAGGGTCAGCGTGTATCCCGTGACCTGCGCGCTGATGAGCACCGCCTGGACGAAGATGCCGGGGAGCAGGAACTCCCGGTAGGACATGCCCGGGACCTCGATGACGCTGCCGAACACGTAGGCGAACATCAGCACGAACACGATCGGGAACATGATCGCGGAGCCGAGCAGGTCCGGTGATCGCCTGATCTTCAGGGCGTTGCGCCTGGCGATGGTCCAGCCGTCGGTGATGGGCATGGTGAGCGCGTTCATCGGGTGGCTCCCTGCGGTTCGGTGTCGGGCGTCCGGCGCCCGGTCAGGGTGAGGTAGACGTCGTCGAGGGTGGGGCGGCGCAGCCCGGCGTCCCGCACCCGGACTCCCGCGTCGGCGAGCCGGCCGAGGACGTGGCGCAGTGCCTCGGGCCCGTCGGTGACCGGAACGGTGATCTGGAGCGACTCCGGCACGGTCCGCACGGCCCCGACGGCGACCCAGGCGAGCGTCTCTCGCGCGGTCTCCAGTTCGGCCGCGTCGCTGACGGTCAGCTCGATGCGGTTGCCGCCGACCTGGTCCTTGAGCTCGTCGGGGGTGCCGCGGGCGATGGCGCCGCCGTGGTCGATCACAAGGATCCGGTCGGCGAGGCGGTCGGCCTCCTCCATGTACTGGGTCGTCAGCAGCAGCGTGGTGCCGCCCGCGACGAGTTCGAGGATGGTGTCCCACAGCGCGGTGCGGGCGCGGGGGTCGAGGCCCGTGGTGGGTTCGTCCAGGAACAGCACCGGGGGGTCGGCGACCAGTGCGCCGGCGAGGTCGATGCGCCGGCGCATGCCGCCGGAGTAGCCCTTCACCGGACGGTCGGCGGCGCCGGCGAGGTCGAAGCGTTCGAGCAGCTCGCGGGCGCGGGCCCTGCTGCGCTTGGCGCCCAGGTGGTACAGCCGCCCGACCATCTCCAGGTTCTCCGCGCCGGTGAGGTGCTCGTCGACGGCGGCGTACTGGCCGGACAGGCCGATGTGCGCCCGCAGCCGCCGCGCGTCGCCGACGACGTCGAATCCGGCGACGGTCGCGCTGCCCGCGTCGGGGGGCAGCAGCGTGGTCAGCACCCGTACCGCGGTCGTCTTCCCGGCGCCGTTTGGGCCGAGCAGCGCCAGGACCGTCCCTTGCGGGACGGAGAAGCTCAGCTCGTCCAGGGCGGTCACCTCGCCGAATTTCTTGACGAGTCCTTCGGCCGTGATCGCGTCGCTCATGAGGGGGGCTCCTTACTGGTGTTCGGGGCGGTCAGGACCGGTGGACGTCGATGTCGCCCCAGTTGGTGTGCGCGTGCACCTCGACGACCGCTTTGGCGGTCTCGGGTCCGTCGGCGGCGGTCAGGGTGTTGCGCACCACGCCGTTCTTGGAGTGGAGGTCCAGCCAGGCGGCCGTGCCCTCGGCGATGCCGACATCGACCCTGCCGTGACCGCCCTCCACGCGGACGGTGCCGCTCACCGCCTCGCCGATCCGGATCCGGCCGTGCGCGGACCTGGCGGTCAGGTCGGCGGTCGCGCGGTCGACGGTGATGCCGCCGACGCCGGTCTTCAACTGCAGGTCGCCGGACACCTCGCCCAGCGTGATGTCACCGGTCGAGTTCTTCACCGTGCCGGAACCTTCGATGGTGCCGATCCGGATGGCTCCGACGGAGCCGGTCACCTCGACGGGTCCGGTGACCCGGTCCACGGAGATCTCGCCGGTGGACGTCCTGGCCTCCAGCGGGCCGGTCTCCTCCAGGCGCAGGTCCCCGTTCGAGTTCTTCAGGACGGTGCGGCCGAGCCGGCCGGTGGCGACGAAGCCCGCCATGCCGCCCGCGGCGACACCGGCCTCGACGGCGGACCCGGTCGGCAGGTCGACGGTCACCTCGATGGAGCCGCGCCAGGACCGCAGGTATCCCAGGGCCTTGGGCCTGGGCCCCCTGATCAGCAGCCGGCCGCCGGAGAACTCGACGACCGTGCGTTCCGCGGCTTGCACGCACGCCTCGTTGGACGGGTCGCTGGGGCGGACCTCCACCACGGTGTCGGCGCGGTCGCCGGCGTGGATGCGGACCTGGCCGACGAAGATGTCGATGTCGGCGGTGATCGGCTCGGGAGTGTCGAAAGCAGGCATGGCGGAGCCCTCCTCATGGGTCTGGTGGAAATCCCGGCCTTGGGGCCGGGCGATGGGTGCCCGGTGATGGTGCCGGGCGGGTGATGCTCTGGGCGGGGTGCCGCTAGCGCACCCAGCCGGTGTAGCTGCGGCCGCTCTGGACCTGCTGCGTCCGGTCGCCGGGTCCGGTCGCGGCGCCAGGGTCGAACGCGGCGGAGACGGCGCGGACCAGCCAGGCGTTGACCGAGATCCCCTGCCGGCCGGCCGCCTCCTCCACGCGCACCTTGAGGTGCTCGGGCAGCCGCAGGGTCATCCGCGCGGTGCCGCCCTCCTCGGCGGTCGGCGGCGCGGCGGGCGGCGCGGCGGGCGGCGCGGCCTCGCGGGCGATCTCCGCGCCGCCGGCCGCGTGCTCCGCGGACGGCGCCGTGTGCGGCGGCGTCACCACGAACGCCGGGTCGCCGCCGCGCAGCCGCACCTCGACCGATCCCGGCGCGAGTTCGCCGGTGATCTCGTCCGCCGCGGCCGACAGCGCCTCCAGCAGGGTGAGCCGCGTGGCCGCTTCCAGGACGCCGGTGAGGCGTTCGGCCAGCGCGCGGGCTTCCGGCCCGCCCGCCTCGGCGGCGACGGCGAGCTCGCGGCGGAGGTTGTCCACATACGGCATCAGGTCCATGCCACGACTATGACATCGAAGTGACGTCACCGCAAGTCTTAGTGACGTCTAATGCTGCAAGTTTGACGTCATCTGCCGTCATGGCTGTCGCGTCGGTGCTGTGTCGTGAAGCCGTCACGGTCGCGTATACCTGACGAATATGCAGGTCAGAGGGCTGTGTTGGGTCGTTTGTCTACCTGTGCGCCGGTGATGTCGGCGGTGATGTCATGTGATGCCACACGCTGAACCGCGGCCCCGGCCGCTCGTCGACCGTCTCCGGCGGCGGTCAACTGGGACTCGGCGGCCCTGCCGTGTCGAGAACGTGGCGTCGGCGTCGTCCCAGCCACATCAGCGGCCACGACGGCCGCGCGACGAGGAAGGAACCACCATGACGATCCGGCGGATGGACAACGTCCTCATCGTTGTCGACGATCTTGAGGCCGTCATCGAGTTCTTCGGCGAACTCGGTATGGAGCTGGAAGGCAGGACGCTCGTCGAGGGGGGCTCGGTCGACCGTGTCGTCGGGCTCGACGGCGTCCGTGCCGACATCGTCATGCTGCGGACCCCGGACGGCCACGGGCGGGTCGAGCTGACGAGGTTCCACACGCCGTCCGCGATCAGCAGTGAGCCGCAGCACGCACCGGTCAACACGCTGGGCATACGTCGCATCATGTTCGCCGTCGAAGACATCGATGACGTCGTTGCCCGCCTGCGCACCCGCGGCGCCGAACTCGTCGGCGACGTGGTGCGGTACGAGAACGGCTACCGGCTCTGCTTCGTCCGCGGCCCGGAGGGGCTCATCGTCGGACTGGCCGAGGAAGTCGGCTGACGGCTCCCCGCCCGCCCGAGCGTCCCGTGTCCCGGGCCGGTAGGAGAGCTCCAGGAACATCGCCGGTCACACTGACCGCCACACCCTTGACCTCAACGAATATTGAGGTTTTAGCGTTGCGGGCACCGCGAGGGAGTCGCCCTGGCGAGACGAACGGCAGGACGGAGTGTGGGTGCGGTGCGTGCAGCGATGGTGTCGGAGTTCGGCGGGCCGGAGGTCTTCCAGGTGGTCGAGGTGCCCGATCCCGTGCCGGGTGCCGGAGAGGTCCTGGTCGGCGTGGAGGTGATCGACACGTTGTGGCTGGAGACGATGGTGCGCTCAGGGGCCGGTCAGGACTTCTGGCCGATGCGTCCGCCCTATGTGCCGGGAAACGGGGTCGCCGGCCGGGTCGTGCAGGTCGGCGCGGGAGTCGACCAGGGCCTTCGCGGTCGAAGAGTGGTGGCGCACACCGGCGGCGAAGGCGGCTACGCCGATCGTGCCGTGGTCTCGGTCGACGCGATGGCGGTGGTGCCCGACGACGTCGACCTCACGGTGGCCGCGGCCCTGTTGCATGACGGAGTGACCGCGCTCGCGCTGTTCGACGTGACGAAGGTCGGTCCGCAGGATCGCGTGCTCGTGGTGGGGGCAAGCGGCGGCCTTGGGTTGCTGTGCGTGCAGCTCGCGCGGGCCCGCGCGGCGAGTGTGGTCGCGGTCGCCCGTGGCGCGAAGCTGGAGGGGGTCGCGCGACTCGGACCCGACGCAGTGATCGACTCCGCGCGGCCCGACTGGGTCGAGCAGGCGCGGGCGGTGTTCGGCGAGCACGGCGCCGACGTCGTGCTGGACAATGTCGGCGGCGCGCTCGGGGAGGCCGCCTTCACCCTCGCCGCTCGCGGAGGACGCTTCTCGGCCCACGGCACACCCAGCGGGCGTTTCGCGAACGTCGACCGGCGGGCCGCCGATGAGCGGGGCGTCGCGGTGACGGGAATCGAGGCCGCGCAGCTGTCCGACCGCGACCGTATGCGGTACGTCGGGCAGGCATTGCGCGAGGCCGCCGCGGGGGTGATCGCGCCGGTCGTCGGGCAGACGTTCCCGCTCGATCGGGCCGGAGCCGCGCATGCCGCCATCGAGGGACGTACCGCCTTCGGCAAGACCCTGATCACCACCGGCGCCTGACGTCAGCGGGCGGGGCGGTCGAAGAGGAGTTCGCGGCCGTCCCGCTCGTCCCACTGCTCACCCACGTGGACGAAGCCGTGGCCCGCGATCGTCGCCAGTGACGCGGCGTTGTCCGGGCTGATCGACGCGCGGACGGTCGTGACCGACGGCTCGGCCGCGGCACGGGCCAGCAGGGCGGCGAGCATCGCGCGGGCGTAACCGCGGCGGCGGTGCGCAGGGTCGACGGAGTAGGCGACTTCGACCCGGCCGTCGGCGGTCGGGGCGCCCTGGAAGCCGGCGTGACCTACGACCACACCCTCCGGCTCCGCCACGGCGGCGCGGACGATCCAGCGGGCGTGTTCAGGCTCGCGGGCGAGCTGGTCGAGGCGGAAGCGCCAGAGAGCCTTCGCCTCGTCGGTGACGAAGTAGCCGGTGAGGCGCACCCCGGCGGTGGTGCTCGCCGTGGTGAGGTCGTTGTTCAGGAGGGCGGTCATCGTGGCGGTGGGGAGCTCCACGAGGCGGATCATGGGCGGCTCTTGGCGTGGTGGTCGGTGACGCGGGCCAGTAGGGCGGTGAGCTGGTCGCGTTCGGCGGGGGTCAGGGGTGCCAGGAGGTCGTCTTGGACGCGGTCCACGACCTTCTGCAGGTCGTCCAGGTGGCGGGTGCCGTCCGGCGTGAGGGTGATGATGTTGCGGCGCCGGTCGGACGGGTCGGGGGAGCGGTCGATCAGATTCTTGGCGGCGAGTTCGTTCAGGGCGGCGACGACGTCGCTGCGGTCGATGCCCGTGTGGCGACCGAGGGCGGCCTGGCTGGACGGGCCGTACTCGTCGAGGGCGGCGAGCAGCCGGTAGTGGTAGCCGCGGGCTCCCGCGGCGGCGAACCCCTCGGTGACCAGGCGGTGGCTGTGCGCGGACGCCAGGCTGATCAGCCAGCTCGCGGCGTGCCGGAGGCGGGTGGGCGTCCGGGCGTCGGCCTTCATCATGCGGTCAGTCTACGGGAGTTGTTGGTCGAGCCAACGATATGTATTGTTGGCTGTACCAATGTTGGTACAACCAATGATTGAGGAGCCATGGACGATCGACATGAACTGGCCGTGCTGGTCAGCAGGCTTGGGCGGTGGCTGGACCAGAAGAGTCCCGGTGACGGGCGCGGTCTCTTCACCGAGGACGCGGAGGTCCACACCCCCGGCGGCGTCGCGAAGGGCGTTGACGCTCTCGTTGAGCAGGCGCGCCGGAACCACCGGGTGCCGACCCAGCACTTCATCACCGACCCGCTCATCGAGGTGGACGGCGACCAGGCCGTGATCGGCGCGAACCTCCTTGTCGTCTTCGCACGGGAAGAAGGGCCGCGTCTGCTGGGCGAGCGCTACGAACTGAAGGCCGCTCGCACGGCGGACGGCTGGCGGCTCTCGCGGGTGCAGGCCCGTCCCATCTGGGAGGTGGCGAATGCCTGAGATCGTGCCGTTCCGGCTCGACGTCCCGCAGGAGGATCTCGATGACCTCGCCGAGCGGCTCGACCGCACGCGGTGGCCGGACGAGCTTCCCGGCATCGGATGGGACCACGGCATCCCGCTCGCCCGGGTGAAGGAACTCGCCGCGCACTGGCGCACGACGTTCGACTGGCGGGCGCGGGAGGCCGCGCTCAACGCGTTCCCGCAGTTCACGACGGAGATCGACGGGACGAACATTCATTTTGTCCACGTGCGGTCGCCGGAGCCGGACGCGCTGCCGCTGATCATCACGCACGGGTGGCCGAGCACGGTCGCCGACTTCCTGGACGTGATCGGCCCGCTCACCGACCCCCGGGCGCACGGTGGCGACCCAAGGGACGCGTTCCACGTGGTGGTGCCGACGCTGCCCGGCTTCACCCTGTCCGGGCCGACGCGCGAGCCCGGGTGGGACGTGAACCGCATCGCCCGTGCGTGGGCCGTGCTGATGGACAGGCTCGGCTACGAACGGTACGGCGCGCAGGGCGGTGACTGGGGCTGGCCGGTCTCCACCGCGCTTGGGGCCGCTGCCACGGATCAGGTCATCGGCGTCCACCTCAACTACATCGGCTCCCCACCGCCCGGTGACGGCGCCGTCCGGCTTTCGGAGGACGACCTAGAGCGGCTGGAGCGACAGAAGCCTTATCTGGCCAGTCCCGCCGGGTACTGGCAGATGCAGTCGACGCGCCCGCAGACCGTCGCGTATGCGCTGACCGACTCCCCCGTCGGGCAGCTCGCGTGGATCGCCGACAAGGTCACCGAGTGGACCGACCCGGCGAGCGGCATCGACGACGACCGGCTGCTCACGACGGTGATGCTCTACTGGCTCACGGGCACGGCCGGTTCCTCGGCCAGGTTGCACCGGGAGAACGCCGCGCGGGGCGGCCCACCGGCGCCATGTCCGGTTCCCCTGGGTGTGGCGGTGTTCGCGCACGATCTCGTCCGGCCGGTGCGGCGCCTCGTAGAGCGGGTCTACGACGTCGCCCACTGGACGGAGTTCGACCGTGGCGGGCACTTCCCGGCCATAGAGGCACCGGACCTGCTGACCGGCGACGTCAGGGCGTTCTTCCGCCGACTCAGGGAGAAGTGAGCTGTTCGGAGAGGTCCCGAAGGCGGGCGCGGGCGTCGGGGTCGTATGCCTGGGCGTCCGCGCGGGCCTCCTTGAGGCCGTTGTAGAAGCGGCCGGAGACGTCGTCCAAGGCAGGGTCGGTGACGAGCCGGTACGTCGCCTCGACGCCCTCTTCCAGAGTGCTGATCGGTGAGGGGACCATCTTGGTCGGCATGTAGGTGGCCGGGTGCAGGGCGTTCGCGGTGACGCCCGTCCCGGCCAGTTCTTCGGCGAGGTCGACCGTGAACAGGATCTGGGCGAGCTTGCTCTGGCTGTAGGCCCGCATGGGGCGGTAATCGCGGGTGATCATCACATCGTCGAAGTCGACGGCCTGCTGGGCGCCGCTGCTGACGTTGACGATCCGCGCCGGGGCCGAGGCGACGAGAGTCGGCAGCAGCAACCGGGTGAGCAGATACCCGGACAGGTAGTTCACCTGGAAGGTCAGCTCGTGCCCGTCGGGGCTCTCCTGCCGCGAGGCGGGGCCGCCGATGCCCGCGTTGTTGACCAGCACGTCCAGGCGGGGATGGTCGGCGCGGACGGCCTCGGCCAGCGCGCGGGTCTCGGCGAGGGACGACAGGTCCGCCCGGTACCAGAACGCCCGGCCGCCGATCTCCTGCATGGTCGCCTTGCCGCGCTGGTCGTCGCGTCCGTGGACGAGGATGCTCGCGCCCTCGGCGGCGAGCCGGGCAGCCAGAGCGCGGCCCAGCCCGTCGGTCGCGCCGGTGATGAGGATGGTCTGCTGATCGATGGGACGCATGTTGCCCATCGTGCCCGGTGTGCGCCCAGAGGTCAGTGCCGGAGGCGCCAAAGGGTGGTGGTTTCGGCGGCACGGGCGGTGTGGAGTGGGTCGTCGGGGTCGTGGGCTCGCGGGTGGGTCGGCTTGGTGTCGTGCTTGCCCGCGACCTGGAGGCCGGCTGACGAGAACATGGCGAACAGGTCGTCCCGTGTGCGCAGACCCAGGTGTTCGGCGAGGTCGGAGAGGATCAGCCAGCCTTCGCCGTCCGGTTCCAGATGGTCGGCCAGGCCGTCGAGGAAGCCGCGGAGCATCCGGCTGCCCGGGTCGTAGATGGCGTGTTCCAAGGGCGAGCTGGGCTTGGCCGGGACCCAGGGCGGGTTGCAGACGATGAGCCCGGCCCGTTCATCTGGGAAGAGGTTGGTCTGGACGACGTCGACCCGCTTCGCCACGTCCAGGCGCTCGATGTTCTCTCGGGCGCAGGCAAGCGCGCGCGGGTCGTGGTCTGTGGCGACTATCCGTTCCACGCCGCGACGGGCGAGGACGGCCGCGAGTACACCCGTTCCTGTCCCGATGTCGAAGGCGACCTTGGCCGGTGGCAATGGCGCTTCGGCGACGAGGTCCACATACTCGCCTCTGACCGGTGAGAAGACGCCGTAGTGGGGATGGATCCGGTCGCGGTCCAGCGCGGGGATCGGTACGCCCTTCACACGCCATTCGTGCGCGCCGATCAGGCCGAGCAGTTCGCGCAGTGAGGCCACGTAAGGCCGATCGTCCGGGCCGTACACCTCGATGCAGGCGGCCCGCACGTCCGGTGCGCGGCGTAGGGGAATGACGTGACCCGGGTCGAACGGTAGGAGCAGCATGGCCAGGGCCCGCGCGCGCTGGGCACTGGCCTGGCGGTGAAGGTGGAATGCCTGAACCGCCGGGGACGGTTCGGGCTTGCGCGGGCGGCGCCGCCGGGGACGGTCGATCCGGCGCGCCATCGCGTTGAGGAGCTGCCGCGCGTTCTGGAAGTCGCCGCGCCACAGCAGGGCGGTGCCCTCGCAGGCCAGGTGGTAGGCGTCGTCCGCCCGCATGTCGTCGGCGGCGACCACGACGCGGCGGGGCGGTGGGGTGCCGCTCTCGGACCGCCAGCGCGCGTGCTGCGCCTGGCCGTGCTCATACCAGGCGATCTGGTCCACAGGGAGCACGGTAGCCGCCCGGCGCCGCAGGTGGGGGGATCAGTCCCCGGAGCGGGACGGCGCCGCCCCGCCGTCCAGGTCGGCGCTGGACAGGTGGGCGGACGTCTCGGCCAGCCTCCGGAGCGCCATCTCCGAGGCGGAACCCGGCTCGGCGGCGTAGAGCATGAGGCGGCTGAGGTCCGGGTCGCCGGGCAGGTGCAGGGTCTCGAACGGCAGGACGAGCCGCCCCACGTCCGGGTGGTCGATGCGGGCCTCGCCGTGCGTCAGGTCCGTGACGTGGTGCGCCGACCACATCCGCCCGAACTCGGGGCTGCGTTCCCGCAGCGAGCCGATCAGCGCCCGCAGCCGCGGGTCGTCCGGGTCCTGCCCGGAGCGGAACCGCAGGTAGGCGACGTTGCGCCGGGCGACCGCGGGCCAGTTGTCACCGAGCCGCGCCCGGTAGTCGCCGTTGAGATGGATCTGATGGGACCAGGTCCGCTCGTCCGCCGGGACGTTCGCGAGGTCGACGAACACGGCGGCGGTGAGCCGGTTCCAGGCGACCACGTTCGTGTAGTGCCCGACCACGTACGCGGGCGCGTGGGTGATCGAGTCGAGCAGGTGCTGGAGCGGGGCGCGCAGCCGCGGCGGGCCCGCGGGGCGCGTGCGGCGCGGCGGGTGCGCGAGCCGGTGCAGGTGGACGTGCTCGTCGCCGGTCAGCCGCAGCGCCCGGGAGATCGCGTCGAGGACCTCGGCGGACACCCCCTCGGCCGTGCCCTGTTCCAGCCGGATGTAGTACGCGACGCTGACCCCGGCGAGCTGCGCGAGCTCCTCGCGCCGCAGCCCCGGCACGCGGCGGCGGCTCCCGTAGGAGGGGACGCCCACGTCCTCCGGCCGCAGCCGTGCCCGCCGCGACTTGAGGAACTCCCCGAGTTCGACGTTGCGCGCCATGCGCAGAGGCTATCCGGCGGGCTTGACGGTGATGTCGCCGTTGCTGGTCGTCAGGTCCAGGCGGTACCGGGCGGACTGGTCGTCCGGGACACCGATCTCCCGGTCGCCGTTGCTGGTGCGCGCGGACACCCGGTAGGGCACCGCAGGGACGGTGACCGTGATCTCGCCGTTCGACGTCTTCGCCCGGATGTTCTGCGGGTTGGCCGGTATGAGGGTGATCTCGCCGTTCGACGTCTCCACGTCGATCTCGTCGCCCTTCAGGCCGCGTCCCTCGATCTCGCCGTTGGACGTCTTCGCCTTGACCGGGCCCGACACGTCGTCCAGGCGGATCGCGCCCGAACTGGTCGACACGTCCACCTTGCCCACGCGGGACAGCCTGATCGCGCCGCTGGACGTGCCGCCGCTCACCGGAAGGCCCGCCGGCAGGTCGACCGTGTAGCGCACCGTGCAGCGCGAGCCGCAGCCGCGCAGCTTCAGGACACCGTTCTCGATCCGGTGCGTCCGCCCCTCCGGCCTGTCGCCGCGGTACTTGACCTCGCGGTGGACGGACGCCTTGGAAGCGCCGCCGCGCAGCGTGACCCGGCCCGCGTCGATGTCGTCCAGTTCCACCGCGGTGATGCCGCCCTCCAGTGCGGCGTCGTCCTCGAAGGTCGACGCGAATGCCATGCCGCACGCGCTCAACGCGGTGACCCCGGCCGCGGCCATGACGACGAATGCAAGCTGACGACGCAAGGTAACCCCCAGGTGTTGTGCAGAGCGTTGTCGACCCTACGAAGAGGGGCGCCGAACGGCCGTCCCGCCGTGGAGCCAGGTTCGTGCTAGCTCCCGGGACGGAGCCTGCTACTGCGGGTGGTACGAACGGGCGAGGGCTGGGTAGGCGCGTCCTGCGGCGCGATGGTCTCTGCCATGACCGCGATCACTACCGACGCTCCCGCTCCTCCTGCGCGGATGTCGTCACGGCACAAGCTGATACTCACCCTTCTCCTAGGCGCGCAGTTCATGCTCGCCATAGATTTCTCCATCCTCAACGTGGCGCTACCCGTCGTCGGCCGGGGGCTCGGCTTCGGACTGGACGAGCTGCAATGGATCGCGACCGCGTTCGCGCTGCCCGCCGCCGGGTTCACGCTGCTGTTCGGTCGCGTCGCGGACCTGTTCGGACGGCGGCGGATGCTGCTCGCGGGCATGGCCCTCCTGGCGGTGGGCTCGCTGATCGGCGGGCTGGCCACCGCACCGGCGATGCTGCTGACCGGGCGGGTCCTGCAGGGCCTGGCCACGGCGATCGCCACACCGGCCGCGCTGTCGCTGATCACCACGTCGTTCCCGGAAGGGCCGCTGCGGACCCGGGCGCTCGGGCTCAGCGGCGCGCTGATGTCCGCCGGGTTCACCGTGGGCGCGATCCTCGGCGGGGTGCTCACGGACGTGCTGACCTGGCGCTGGGCCTTCCTGGTCAACGTGCCGGTGGCGGTGCTGATCCTCGCGGTCACCCCCGCGTTGATCAGCGAGAGCCGGTCGCGGGACGGTGCGAAGCTGGACGTTCCCGGCGCGGTCACCGTGACCGGCGGGCTCCTCGCCCTGGTGTACGGGATCACGTCCGCCGGGTCCCGGGGATGGGGCGACCCGCTCGCGCTGGGCACGCTGGCCGCCGCGGCCGTCCTGCTGGTCGCGTTCGTCCTGGTGGAGCGGCGCTCCCCGGCCCCGCTCGCGCCGCTGGGCGTGCTGGCGCGGCGGACCGTCAGCTGGGGCAGCGTGGGCGGTTTCGTGGCGTTCGCCACCGAGACGTCGCTGGTGTTCCTGATGACCCTCTACCTGCAGAAGGTCCTGGACTTCTCGCCGCTGGCCACCGGGCTCGCGCTCGGCGTCCTCGGCGCCGGGACGTTCGCCGGCGGTGTCGCCGCGCCCCGGATCATGGGTCGGCTCGGCGGCCGGGCGGCCCTCGTCGCCGGGCTGCTGCTGCAGGCCGCGGCCACGGCGGCGCTGCTCGGGCTCGGCGAGTCGCGCGGCGGGCTCGGGCTGCTGCTGGTCGCGACCGCGATCGGCGGATTCGGGAACCTCGTCGCGATCGTCGCGTTCATGGGGACCGTGACGTCCGGGCTGCCGGACCGCGAGCAGGGCCTCGCGACCGGCGTCGCCACCATGACGCAGCAGGTGGCCATCACGCTCGGCATCCCCGTGATGAGCGCCGTGGCCACCGCCAACGCCTCCGTCCTCGGCGGCATCCACACCGCGACGGCGGTGAACGTCGCGATCGTCCTCGCCGGTGCGGCCCTCGTCTGGTCGTTCCTGCGCCGCGCCTAAGGAGACACACCATGAACCTCGAACTCGAAGCCAGGGTCTACATCGTCACGGGTGCCTCGGCCGGCATCGGCGAGGCCACGGCCGCGCTCCTCGCAGAGGAGGGAGCGCACGTAGTCGGTGTGTCCCGCAACGGGGACGTCAGGGCCGACCTCACCGAACCGGACGCCGCCCAGCGCGCCGTGGACATCGCCCTAGAGCGGCACGGACGCCTGGACGGCTTGGTCAACAACGCGGGTGCGCTCAACTCCCGCATCGGGTTCCTCGACGTGACCGACGACCAGTGGCACGCCACGTTCGAGCTGAACTTCCACGCGGCCGTCCGGATGGCCCGAGCGGCGCTGCCCGCCCTGATCGACCAGGGCGCGGGCAGCATGGTGCACGTGTCCAGTGAGGCCGGACGATTCCCTGACACGCCGCTGGTCGACTACGCGGCGTCCAAGACGGCGCTCCTGTCGGTGTCCAAGACGCTTGCGGGAGAGTTCGGTCGCTGCGGTATCCGCTCCAACGTCGTCACGCCCGGCCCTACACGAACCCGGATGTGGGACGAGCCCGGTGGGTTCGCCGACCAGCTCGCCGCACAGTTCGGGCTTCCCGTCGAGGAGGCCATAGACCGGTTCGTCCGGGAGGAGCGGCGGCTCCCCGTCGGACGGCTCGGCACGCCGCGGGACGTCGCGCGGGTCATCGTCTACCTGCTGTCCCCGCTGGCCGCCCAGGTGACCGGCGCCGAATGGACGGTGGACGGCGGCGCGCTCCGCCAGCTCTGAGCCGCCCCCGGCCGCCTACACTGGCCGCCTACCTCGGCGCCTACCCGGGCACCTTGTCGAGGAAGCCGTGGACGCGGTCGAAGCGCCCGTCGTCGGCGAAGACCGCCACGTCGAAGCCGACCACGAGCGCTTCGCCGCCCTCGGGGCCGAGTTCCCAGGTGAAGCGGGCCACGTTGTGGTGGGCGTCCACGGTGCCCGCCGGGCGGAACACCATGCCGGGGAACTGCTGCTGCGCCGCGCCGATGAAGCCGTCGATCGCGTCCCGCCCCTCGGCCACGCCGAGCGGGTCGACGTACAGCGGCCGCTCCGTCCACATCTCGTCGATCGCGGCGCGGCGCGCGGCCGGGTCGGTCTCGTTCCAGATGGCCAGGTACCGCGCGACCCGCTGCTGAACGTCGCTCATCTCATGACTCCCGTCTGTTCGGCCGGGTTCCTCCCGGTGCCCCAAGGCTGCCAGCGCCCCGGCGGGAGATCGATTACCTGACACGTCATCCCCGGCGCGCGGACGGCCCGTACGGTTCCTCCGGCACGGCGTGCGCGACGACCAGCTTGAGCAGCAGCGCGACGGGCAGCCACGCGAAGCCCTCCGGATGGGAGAGCGACGGCGAGATCAACACCCCGCCGAGGACGGCGAACAGCCCGGCCGGGCGAGCCAGGTAGACCGGCGCGCGGGCGACGGCGACGACGCCGGCCAGAGCCCACGCGTACCACAGCGGCCCCCACCACCACGGCCCGCCGAAGACCAGGCCCACCAGAATCGGCTGGACGTGGCACGCGGCGAATCCGATGTCGTCGTGCAAGAGCCGGTTGAGGCGCGTCGGCGGCAGGGGCAGCGGCCCGTGGTAGAAGCGCTTGACGGCGTTCAGCCCGTTGGCGACGACGCCGCCGGCGATGTCGTACGCCACGGCGGCGCCGATCAGGTACTTCCACCACGGCCAGCCCAGATCGCGGACGATCCAGAGCAGGAGGGCGACGCCGAACACGCCCGCCGAGTAGGCGATGGCCCGTTCGGCGGGTGTGGTGCCACTGCCGAGGAACCAACTCGGTTTGGCGGACGTGGTTTCCGGGCCGCCGGTTTCCCGGTCGCCGGTTTCCCGTTCGTCTCGGCCGTCGGTCATGGCCCGGCCTTCGCCCCGCCCAGGCCGTCGCCGTAGATGGTCATCGCCTCGCTCGCCCACCGGGTCATGCCGTCCGCCGACAGGGGGTCGGAACCCAGCACGTCAGTCAACTCGTCCCGTAGCAGGAGCACCGCCAGGTCATTGACCAGCAGGAACGCCGCACGGACGGCCGGATCGCCACCCGGGTCGGCTTCGCCTGCGGTGACCATCGCGTCCAACCGAGTCCGGCTCACCTCGAACAGGCGGCGGAACAGGCGCTGCCCGGCCTTGCCGTCGCCCAGCAGGAGCCGCCGCATGTACGCCGGTACCGGTGAACCGGGCGGCAGATGCCGAAGCACCGCCCGGGCAAGTGATCCTGTGTCCCTCTCCAGGGCGTTCTGGCAGGTCAGCTCGCGAAGCATCCCGTCGAACAGCTGCAGGACGTGCTGGTCGACGCTTTCGCGCAGTACGTCCTTCGAGCCGAAGTGATGGATGACCAGGGCCGCCGAGACGCCCGCGGCCTGGGCGACCTGCCGCACCGTGACGGCGTCCGCGCCGCGCAGCGCGAGCAGCCGCAGCGCCTCGTCCCGGATGACGGCCCGGGTCGTGCGGTCATCGACCATTGAACACATGTTCAGCATGCTAAACATATGTTCAGCCAGCCGTCAAAGGCGGCCGGGGGGTTGATGTCGGAATTCGGCCAGTGGAACCACCTGAGCGTCGGTGATGCTGGAGGACATGCATGAGGACGCGGAAAGGTGTGTGCGGGCCGTCCAGGCGAAGGACGCCCGCTTCGACGGATGGTTCTTCACCGGCGTCGTCACCACCGGCATCTACTGCCGCCCGAGCTGCCCTGTCGTGCCGCCCAAGCCGGGGAACATGCGCTTCTACCCGAGCGCCGCCGCCGCGCAGCAGGCCGGATTCCGCGCCTGCAAGCGCTGCCGCCCCGACACCAGCCCCGGCTCGCCGGAATGGAACCACCGCGCGGACGTCGTCGCCCGCGCGATGCGGCTCATCGCCGACGGCGTGGTCGACCGTGAGGGCGTCCCCGGGCTCGCGGCACGGCTCGGCTACAGCACACGCCAGATCGAGCGCCAGCTCAACGCCGAACTGGGCGCCGGCCCACTCGCCTTGGCGCGGGCCCAGCGGGCTCAGACGGCGAGGCTCCTCATCGAAACGACCGCCCTCCCGATGGGGGACGTCGCGTTCGCGGCGGGCTTCGCCAGTATCCGCGCCTTCAACGACACCGTCCGCGAGGTGTTCGCGCTGACGCCGACCGCGCTGCGCGACCGTGTCGCCAAGGGCCACCCGCCCGCCGGTTCGGGGGCGCTGTCGCTGCGGCTGCCGTTCCGGGCGCCGCTCTGCCCCGACAACCTGTTCGGCCATCTCGCGGCCACCGCCGTCCCCGGCGTCGAGGAGTGGCGGGACGGCGCGTTCCGCCGCACCATGCGCCTGCCGCACGGGCACGGCATCGCCACGCTGCGGCCCCGGCCCGACCACGTCGCCTGCACGCTCAGCCTGAGCGACCTGCGCGACCTCACCATCGCGATCAGCCGCTGCCGCTGGATGCTCGACCTCGACGCCGACCCCGTCGCCGTGGACGACCTACTCCGCGACGACCCCGCCCTGGCGCCGCTGGTCACCAAGGCCCCGGGGCGGCGCGTCCCGCGGACCGTCGACGCCCCCGAGTTCGCCGTACGCGCCGTCCTGGGACAGCAGGTGTCGACGGCGGCCGCCCGAACCCACGCGGGCCGCCTCGTCACCGCCTACGGCGAGCCCGTGGACGACCCGGCCGGCGGACTCACCCACCTTTTCCCGACGCCCTCCGCCCTGGCGGAACTCGACCCCGAGTCCCTCGCCTTTCCGCAAACCCGCCGCACCACCCTCACGACCCTCGTGGACGCACTCGCGAACGGCGAGATCGACCTCGGGGTGGGGAGCGACTGGGAAGCCGCCCGCGCGCGCTTGGCCGCCCTACCCGGCTTCGGTCCGTGGACCATCGAGACCATCGCGATGCGCGCCCTCGGAGACCCCGACGCGTTCATCCCGAGCGACCTGGGCATCCGCGGCGCCGCCAAGGCGCTCGACCTTCCCTCGACACCCGCGGCCCTCACCCGTCGCGCCGCCCAATGGCGCCCCTGGCGCGCGTACGCCGTCCAGTACCTGTGGGCCACGGGCGACCATCCCATCAACCTGCTACCCGCCTCCTGACCACGAGAGGATGACTTCCATGAACCCGACGCACGTCGTCGTGGACAGCCCCGTAGGCCCACTGACGCTGATGGCCCAGGACGGTGCCCTTCGCGCCCTCTACATGGAGGTGCAGCGTCACCGCCCTCCTGCGGAGACCTTCGGTGTCCCTGGCGACCTCCACGACGAGCCCTTCGCGACCGTCGCCGAACAGCTCACCGCATACTTCGCCGGTGAGCTGACCAAGTTCGACCTGCCGCTCACCCTCAACGGGACGCCCTTCCAGAAGCGGGTCTGGGCGCTGCTCCAGGAGATCCCCTACGGAGAGACCGTCACCTACGGCGAACTCGCCGCGGAACTCGGCAAGCCGTCGGCCTCCCGGGCCGTGGGCCTCGCCAACGGCCGCAACCCGATCGGCGTCATCGTCCCCTGCCACCGCGTCATCGGCTCCACCGGCGGCCTCACCGGCTACGGCGGCGGCCTCGACCGCAAGCGCTACCTCCTCGACTTCGAACGCAAGACCACCACCACCCAGCACGCCCTTTTCTGACGGCACGGGGAGGCCGGATACCCCGCCCGGACGGGGGAAGGAGCAGCCTGTCAGTGGGGCCGGTTACCGTGCTCGCAAAGACCCACACCTGCGGAAGGCTGATCAAGGTGGAGCTCCGAGTCGACCGCCAGACCCTCGCCGACGCCGTGGCGTGGGCGGCCCGGACGCTGCCGGTACGTCCCGCCCTGCCCGTCCTCGCGGGCATGCTCGTCGAGGCCACCGGCGAGGGCGAGCTGATCCTGGCCGGGTTCGACTACGAGGTGTCCGCCCGCGCCCGGGACGACGTCACCGTCACCGAGCCGGGCCTCGTCCTGGTCCCCGGGCGGCTGCTGGCCGACATCGTCCGGAACCTTCCTCCACAGCCTGTGGACATCTTCACCAAGGGCGCCGAGGTCGTGGTCCGCTGCGGCCCCGCCGAGTTCGGGCTCCGCACGCTCCCCGCCGAGGACTACCCCACCCTCCCCGAGC
>NZ_SMLC01000147.1 GCF_004349245.1 Actinomadura sp. 6K520
GGGCCCCGCCCCGCCGAGCCCCGGTGAACGGCCGCGCGGCAGCGCGCCGGGCCGGGTGCTGGTCACCGGCCCGCGGACCCGTGCCGTCCGCCGGCCCAGCTACCCCGTCACCCGGGAGATCGACGAGCAGACCGGGCTCGGCGAGGCCTACATGCGGTCGCTGCTGCGGGCCCAGCTCCGGCTCGCGGTGGGGCTGTGCCTCGTGCTGGCCGCGGTGGTGGTCGGGCTGCCGCTGCTGTTCGCGGTGTTCCCCGAGGTCAGCGAGAAGACCGTGCTGGGCATCCCGCTGCCGTGGGTGGTGCTCGGCGGGCTCATCTACCCGGGCTTCGTCCTCTGCGGCTGGTGGTACGTCCGGCAGGCCGAGCGCAACGAGGACGACTTCGCCGAACTCGTCGACCGGCCCCCCGCCCCCGACGATGCGCCATGAACGGCGATGCGCCATGAACGGCGAGGCGCGATGAGCGAGGCGCCATGAACACCGCGTACGGGCTCGCCGGGGTCCTGCTGGTCGTCGTCGCCACCATCCTCATCGGCGTGATCGGGCGCATCTCCCGCACCACGTCCGACTTCTACGTGGCGTCCCGCACGGTCACGCCGCTGCGCAACGCGTCGGCGATCGGCGGCGAGTACCTGTCGGCCGCGTCGTTCCTCGGCATCGCGGGACTGATCCTCGCCTACGGCGCCGACATGCTGTGGCTGCCCGTCGGCTGGACGGGCGGCTACCTGATCCTGCTCGTCCTCGTGTCGGCGCCGCTGCGCCGCTCCGGCGCGTACACGCTGCCCGACTTCGCCGAGGCGCGGCTGGAGTCCATGGCGGTGCGGCGCGTCGCCAGCATCCTCGTCGTGCTGATCAGCTGGCTGTACCTGCTGCCCCAGTTCCAGTCCGCCGGGCTGGTGCTGCGGACGGTGACGGGCGCGCCGGTGTGGACGGGCGGTGTCCTCGTCGCCGTCGTCGTCGCGGTGAACGTCCTCGTCGGCGGCATGCGCAGCGTCACCCTCGTCCAGGCGTTCCAGTACTGGATGAAGCTCACCGCGCTCGCCGTCCCGCTGGTGTTCCTGCTGCTGGCCTGGCGGTACGACGGCGCGCCCGGCCTGTCGGCGGACACGCCTCCGCGGTTCGCCGACCGCACCACCGTCTCCGTCAGCCTCGGCGTCACCGTCGACGTCGTCGACCCCGTCCAGGTCATCGTGGACGGGCGGGTGGACGGCCAGACCTACGCGGGCGCCCCGCTCACCCTGGCCCCCGGCCCGCACCACATCGCGCAGAACACGGCCGTCACCTTCCCGTCCGGCGCCGACGTGCCGCACGTCAGCGACAGGCCCGCCACCACCGACCGCGAGTGGGCGATGCCGCTGGACGGCCACCCCCACTCCCTCTACGCCACGTACTCGCTGATCCTCGCCACGTTCCTCGGGACGATGGGGCTCCCGCACGTCCTCGTCCGCTTCTACACCAACCCCGACGGGCGGGCCGCGCGCCGCACCACCGTGCTGGTGCTGTCGCTGCTCGGCGCCTTCTACCTGCTCCCGGCCGTCTACGGGGCGCTCGGCCGCCTCTACACCCCCGAGCTGCTGATGACCGGGCGGGCCGACGCCGTCGTCCTCACCCTGCCCGGCCGCCTCATCGGCGGGATCGGCGGCGACCTGCTCGGCGCGCTGGTGACCGGCGGCGCGGTCGCGGCGTTCCTGTCCACCTCGTCCGGGATCACCGTGTCCGTCGCCGGGGTGATCGCGCAGGACATCCTGCGCGGCGGGGTGCGCTCGTTCCGCGCCGGCACGCTGCTCGCCCTCGTCGTCCCGCTGGCGCTGGCCATCGCGGCCCGCGCGCTGCCCGTCGCCGACGTCGTGGGGCTGGCGTTCGCCGTCGCGGCGTCCACGTTCTGCCCGCTGCTCGTCCTCGGCGTCTGGTGGCGGCGGCTGACCGTCCCGGGCGCGCTCGCCGGCCTCATCGCCGGCGGGGTCCTGGCGGGCACCGCGGTGATCGTGACGATCGCCGCCGGGCCGCCGGAGGGGTTCGCGGGCGCGCTGCTCGCCGAACCGGCCGCGTGGACCGTCCCGATCGCGTTCGCCACCATGATCATCGTGTCGCTGTGCACGCCGGGCCGGGTGCCGCGCGGCGTCGCGCGGATGATGGTGCGCCTGCACACTCCGGAGTCGCTGGCCGTCGACCGCGGGACGTGGCGACCGAAACGGGTGTGACCGTTCGTCGCGCCAGATGAACCGTTCACCGACGAAGCCCGCAGACCGCCGACGATGAACGGCGACTGACCGCAGCCCCGCGCCTGTCCCCTCGATCGTCCCGGGAGACGTCCATACGGTGGCGCGTGACCGGCGTCACAACAGAGGAGGGGCGGTCGTGTCCATCGATAAGAACGCCTCCGGCACCGTTTACCAACGGTTCCAGGGCACCGCGGAGTTCCAGGAACTCCGCAGCAGATTCCGCAGATTCGTATTTCCGATGACCGTCGCGTTCCTCACCTGGTACCTGCTCTACGTCGTGCTTTCGGGCTGGGCGCGCGGCTTCATGGGCACCGAGCTGTTCGGCACGATCAACGTCGCGCTCGTCTTCGGGTTGCTCCAGTTCGTCACCACGTTCGGTATCGCGTACCTGTACTCGCGGCACGCCGGGCGCCGCCTCGACCCGCTCGCCGACAAGATCCGCGGTGACATCGAGGCGGACGAGGCGCAGAGCGCCGGGACCGCGGAGGACGGCCGATGAGCAACGAGACCCTGTCGATCCTGCTGTTCCTCACCTTCGTCGCCGGCACCCTGGCGATCACCGTCTGGGCGAGCCGCAACACCAAGAACGCCACGGACTACTACGCCGGCGGCCGCTCCTTCTCCGGCCCGCAGAACGGCCTGGCCATCGGCGGCGACTACATGTCCGCCGCGTCCTTCCTCGGCATCGCCGGGCTGATCGCCCTGTACGGCTATGACGGCTTCCTGTACTCCATCGGGTTCCTGGTCGCCTGGCTCGTGGCGCTGCTGCTGGTCGCCGAGCTGCTGCGGAACTCGGGCCGGTTCACGATGGCGGACGTGCTGGCGTTCCGGATGAGCCCGCGCCCGGTCCGCACCGCCGCCGGCGTCTCCACCATCACCGTGTCGATCTTCTACCTGCTGGCGCAGATGGTCGGGGCCGGCGCGCTGGTCGCCCTGCTGTTCGGCTTCACCAGCGAGTTCGCCAAGGGCGCCACGATCGCGCTGGTCGGCATCCTGATGATCGTCTACGTGGTGTTCGGCGGGATGAAGGGCACCACCTGGGTGCAGATCGTCAAGGCCGTGCTGCTGATGACCGGCGCGGCGCTGGTCACGCTGCTGGTGCTGACCGAGTTCGGCTTCAACCTGTCCAGCCTGCTGAACGACGCCGCCGAGCAGAGCGGCAAGGGCGACAAGTTCCTGGAGCCCGGGCTGCGCTACGGCACCGAGGAGCAGGGCCTCACCGGCAAGCTCGACCTGATCAGCCTCGGCCTCGCGCTCGTCCTCGGCACCGCGGGACTGCCGCACATCCTGATCCGCTTCTACACCGTCCCGACGGCCCGCGACGCCCGCAAGTCCGTGATGTGGGGCATCGGCCTCATCGGCACCTTCTACCTGTTCACCCTCGTCCTCGGCTTCGGCGCCGCCGCCCTGGTCGGCAGCGAGGAGATCGCCAAGGTCAACCCGGCCGGCAACACCGCCGCACCGCAGCTCGCCGAACGCATCGGAGAGATCATCTTCGGCGACGCGGGCGGCACGATCCTGCTGGCGGTGATCGCCGCGGTCGCGTTCGCCACCATCCTGGCGGTCGTGGCGGGCCTCACCCTGGCCTCCTCCTCGTCGTTCGCCCACGACCTGTACGCCCACGTGTTCCGCAAGGGCAAGGCCACCGAGCGGGACGAGGTCCGCGTCGCCCGCATCTCCGCCCTGGTCATCGGCGCCGTGTCGATCGTCCTCGGCATCTACGCCCAGCGGCTCAACGTGGCGTTCCTCGTCGCCCTGGCGTTCGCGGTCGCCGCGTCCGGCAACCTGCCCGCGATCCTCTACAGCCTGTTCTGGAAGCGGTTCAACACCGCGGGCGCCGTCTCGGCCATCTACGGCGGCCTCGGCTCGGCGCTGTTCCTGGTCATCTTCTCCCCGGTCGTCTCCGGTTCCGAGAAGGCCCTGTTCACCGGCTCCGACTGGAGCTGGTTCCCGCTGAACAACCCGGGGCTCATCTCCATCCCGGTCGGCTTCCTGTGCGGCTTCGTCGGCACCGTGCTCAGCAAGGAGTACAACGCGGAGAAGTACTCCGAGATCGAGGTCCGCTCCCTCACCGGTGCGGGCGCCGAGAAGGCGGCGGAGCACTGACCCCGCCCGTTCCCGGCGGATCACAGGGCCGCCGGGGACGGGCGATCCACCCGGACCCGCCGCGCGGGTGACCGTCGCCCGGTCCCGCGCGGCCCGCGGCCCCGCCCCCCGCCCCGGGGCGGGGCCGCCCCTTTTCCAGGCCGAACCCGGGAAGAACGAGATCGTCTCCCGGCGAGGTGCGTGCCAGACTCCCGTCCAGGCGGTGCCCGCGTAGCGAGGAGAACCCGGATGGGGCTGGACTTCGAGATTCGACCGTCCGACTCGCCGTACATCGAGCGGGTGTGGCGGAGCCGCAGCCATGACGTCGACCAGATGACGTCCGTCGCGACCTCACGGTGGTACCTCGTCTTCTGGGAGCGGGCAGGCCGGACCCATGCGGCCGTCCAGGGACCGGAGTCCAGGGCGAGTACGGCGCCCGTCCCCGAAGACGCCGCGTTCCTCGGCATCGCCTTCTCGCTCGGCACGTCGATGCCGCACCTGCCGATCCACCGGCTCGTCGACGGGTTCGCGGAGATACCCGACACGACGCGCAGGTCGTTCTGGCTGAAGGGCTCCACCTGGAGCCTCCCCGGCTACGGCGACGCCGAACTGCTCGTCCGGCGGATGGTGCGCGAGGAGGTCCTGGTCCGCGACCCGGTCGTCGCGGCGGTGCTCGGCGGGCGGCCGCCGAAGGTGTCCGAACGCACCGTCCAGCGGCGTTTCGTCGCGTCGACCGGGCTCACCCGCGGCGCCGTCCGGCGGATCGACCGCGCGAGGCGGGCGGCGATCCTCCTCCGGGACGGCGTGCCGGCCGGTGAGGTGGTCCACCGGCTCGGATACTTCGACCAGCCGCACCTGGCCCGGTCGTTGACCCGTTACATCGGGCGGACCGCCGGCCGGCTGGGCGACCGGAGCCCGGCGGAGCCGCTGTCACTTCTGTACAAGACGTGATCTCGGCCGCCCGCGTAGCCTCCCGAGCCGTCGGACGGGCCTGCTCAGGCCCGTCCCCGGACGGGAAGGCCGCTATCGTGCGCAAGATCGTTGTGTACCTGTTCATGTCCGCGGACGGTGTCATCGAAGACCCCCCGCGGTTCGTCCACGACTTCGACGAGGTGATGAGGAAGGAACTCGCGGACACCGTCGGCGCCCAGGACACCGTCCTGCTCGGCCGGCGGGGCTACGACGAATGGGCGGCCCACTGGCCGACCGCCACCGAGGAGCCGTTCGCGAGCTTCATCAACGGCGTGCGGAAGGTCGTGGTCACCTCCAGGCCCCTGGAGACGCGATGGGGAGGGGCCGAGGTCCTCGCCGGGGACCCCCGGGCGCCTCTCGCGGAGCGGCTCGCGCCCCTCCGCGAAGGCTCGGGCGGCGACATCGGCGTCCATGGCAGCGTCAGCCTGGCCCGGTCGGTCGTGGCCCAGGGCCTCGCGGACGAACTGCGGCTGGTCATGACGCCGTACGTGGCGGGCGAAGGCCGGCGCCTGTTCGAGGGCGCACAGGCCGGCGCGCTGCGACTCGATTCGGCACGGACCACCCCTACCGGAACCGTGCTCCTCCGCTACCGGGTCCCGTCGGCCTGATCACCCGCCGTACCGGCGGTGCGCCGGGCCCGCGGCCCCGCCACAGCCCCGGGCGGGGCCGCCCCCCTTTGCGGGGGGGGAATTCGTCTGATCCGAAGGTCGCCGGTACCGAAATGTCGCCGGGGCGCGCATGATGGTCATATGAACGATGATCGGCAGGGGCGGGAGAGCACCGCGGACCAGTGGCGGTCTCTGCCGCCGCGCGTCCCCCTGGAGGACCTGGTGGCCGGGCAGGAGGTCCCGCCCAAACCGCAGGTGATCGCGGATCCCGCGAGCGCGCAGGTCGACGAGGCCACGCGATACCCCGCCTGAGCGTCCCGGGGACCGCGCCGTGCCCGGCCTCGCCGTCCGGCGGCGGCGGGCGGGACGCGGCCGCGGTCCGGCGGGTGGCGGGATTCTGCGGGCGCCGGGCTCCTCCCCATTGCTGGCCGCCTCCGGCGGGTGCAAGATCTTTTTGTGGTCGGGCGGCGTCGGTAACGTGTACGCCGTACGGACGGCGGACGCCGACGGGGGAGGGCGTATGAGGCGCAGGTACGGCAGGCACGCCACGCGCGGGGCGCTGGCCGTCCTCGGCGGCTGCGTGCTGCTCACGGGGGTCGCGCTGCTGGTCCTGCCCGGCCCGGGGATGCTGCTCGTCCTGTCGGGCCTGCTGATCCTCGCTCGCGCGCTCCCGTCCGTGGAGCGATTCGTCGAGCCGGTGCGGGTGCGGGCGATCCAGGCGGCCGAGGAGAGCGTGACCTCGTGGTGGCGCCTCACCGGCTCGGTGCTCACGGGCCTGGCGCTGTTCGCCGCGGGCGTGCTGTGGATCGTCGAGGAGCGGCTGCCGCTCAGCGGGTGGAGCACCGGCCTGGGACTGATCCTCTCGGGCATCATCCTGTTCGCCCTGCTGGGCTGGAGCCACCAGCGGGTCCGGGCCCGGCGGTCCGGTTGAGACGAATCAGAAGAAACTTTTCCGCGCTTTGATCCGTGGGGCGGGTATGGCCGTGCCATGGGTATGGGCATTGTTCTTCGACTCCTCGTCGCCGCGGGACTCGCGGCGGACGCCGTCATCCACTGGCGTTTCGCGCCTGACATGGCGCCGGGACCCAACTCCCCGAGCGGCACCATCGCCGGGGACGACCTCTTCTACGCGCAGGCGATCGCGGCCGCGGTCGCGGCTGTTCTCGTGCTGGTGTGGGCGCGGAGGTGGACGTACGCACTGGCGTTCCTGGTCGCCGCGAGCGCGGCCGGCGCCGTGCTGCTCTACTACTTCGTCGACTTCGGGCAGCTCGGGCCGATTCCGCGCATGTACGACCCGTCGTGGTACGCGGACAAGACGATCAGCCTGGCCGGTGAACTCGTCGCCGCCATCGCCGCGCTGATCGGCTTCTTCACCGTGCGGCGGTCGCGGGAGCGCGAACACGAGGCCGACAACGTCTACTCCTGACGGCGCCCGTTTCTGACGGATGCCTGCAATTGGCAGTGCCCGCATTTGGCAGTGCCTGCATTCGACGGTGTCTGCATTCAGCGTGGCGTCCGCCTCGGGGGCGGTGGACGTTCCCGCGGCTGTCCCGGCTCGGTCAGGGGAGCCGGGACGGCCGTGCGTTCACCGTGTGTTCCCGCGCGAATACACGGGCCGGAAAGAGCCGTTTCGGTATTCTGGTGGAGCGGTGTTCCGGCTGGGGATACTGTGACGTTCCCCTTCCGGGATCACGGAGACTGCGTGCACCTCAACTTGGATACCAGCGTCCCCAACATCGCTCGAATCTATGACGCCATGCTCGGTGGCAAGGACAATTTCGCCGCCGACCGGGAGGCCGCCGCCCGGCTGACCGAGGTGGAGCCGCTGTCCCCCCGGTACGCGCGCCACCACCGCGAGTACATCGGGCGGGCAGTGCGGCTGGTGGCCGGGCTCGGGATACGCCAGTTCCTCGACGTCGGCACCGGCCTCCCCACCATGGACAACGTCCACCAGATCGCCCACCGGCACGCGCCGGGCTCGCGCGTGGTGTACGTCGACAACGACCCGACCGTCTGCGCCCACGCCCGCGCGCTGCTGGCGGACGATCCCGGCGCGGTCGCGGTCGTCGCGGAGGACCTGCGGCGGCCGGAACGCATCCTGGCGCACCCGGAGACCCGCCGCCTGATCGACTTCGACGAGCCGCTGTGCGTGCTCGTCACGGGCGTCCTGCATTTCATTCCTGACGACGACGACCCGCACGCGGCGGTGCAGGTGCTCACCGACGCCATGTGCCCCGGCAGCCATCTGGTCATCTCCCATATCACCGACGAGAAGGTGCGCCGGACGCGGCCCGAGGACAACCGCACGGGAATGAACGTGTTCGCGAAAAGCAACGCCCCGATGCATCCGCGGACCCGTCGTGACATCGAACGGTTCGTCGACGGCCTGGAACCGGTCGATCCGGGTCTGGCGTGCATTTCGGAATGGCACGCGCCGAACCCCTCGGGCATCCGCGAGGACCTGCGGAACGTCTGGCTCGGCGCGGTGGCCCGCAAGCCCTGACCGGCGGCGCTCGGGCACCCGGCCGGGTGGCGGGCCGCTCAGCGGGTGGTGACCGTCATGGGCAGGGACGCGAATCCGCGGATGTAGATGGACCGGCGGCGCGATCCGGCCGCGGGGTCCAGGTCGAAATCGGCCACCCGCTCCACCAGCTCCGCCAGCACGGCCCGCGCTTCGAGGCGGGCCAGCGCGGCGCCGAGGCAGAAGTGCGGGCCGCTGCCGAAACTCACCATCTCGCGGGTGTCCCGGTCGAGGTCGTACTCCTCCGGCCGGTCGAACACCCGCGGGTCCCGGTTGGCCGCGCCGGGCAGCAGCATGACCCGGGCGCCGCCCGGCAGCCGGGTCCCGTGCAGCTCGACGTCCTCGGTGAGGGTGCGCAGCTGGGTCGGGGCGGCGGTGTCGTAGCGCTGCGTCTCCTCGACCCACTCGGCGATCCGGCCCCCGAACGCCGTGGCGCGCTGCGCCGGGTGCCGCCACGCCCAGTAGACGGCGTTGCCGATGAGGTTCGTGGTCGTCTCGTTCCCCGCCCCGACCAGCAGGTGCAGGAACGCGATGATCTCCGCGTCGGTCAGCGGGTCCTCGTCCACGGCGGCGTCGAGCAGCGCGGACGTGAGGTCGTCGCGCCGCCGGCGGCGCCGGTCGGCCACGAGTTCCGCGAAGTGCCCGACGAGCTCCAGGACGGCGGTGGCGCCCTCCCGGCTGATCTCCTGCGTCCCCGGCTCCCGGTGCAGCGCGGCGTCGCCGAGCCGGCGCAGCTCGGCGCGGTCGGCCTCCGGGACGCCGGCCAGCTCGGAGATGACGTCGGTGGGCAGCGGCGCGGCGATGTCGCCGATCAGGTCGAACCCGCCGCGCTCCAGCGCCGCCGACACGTGCCGCCGGGCGATCTCGCGGACGCCGTCGGCCAGTTCCGCGATCCGCCGGGGCGTGAACGCGCGGGAGACCAGCCGGCGCATCCGGGTGTGCTCGGGCGGGTCCATCGCGATGAACGACATGGCCTCGCGCGCCTGCGGCCCCCAGACCCGCTGTTCCAGCAGCGGCCCGTTGGCACTGGAGAACCGGACCGGGTCGCGGAACGCGGCGACCACGTCGGCGTGCCGGGACAGCGCCCAGAAATCCAGTTCCTCGTCGCGGTAGACCGGCGCCTCCTCGCGCAGCCGCGCGTACACCGGATACGGGTCCGCGTCGACCTCGTGAAAGTCGTAGGGATTGAACGTCACGCCCATCTCCGGCCTCCCTGCCGCCTGGGATGCCCAGGTTCTCCCTATTTGTCCCCACGCGGCCCGGTCATGATCGTCCGGGACCGATAGCGGTCACCGCGCTCGGCTCCGCGGGCGCGGCGGGCCGGCCGCGGCGGGCCGGCCGCGGCATGGGGACCCGGGGGCGGGGTACGCCCCGCGTCATGAACATTGCCCAGGTCACCATCGATCTCGCGGACGCGTCGCTGCCGGGCGATCTGACGCTGCCGGACGGGCCGTCCGGCGTGGTGCTGTTCGCGCACGGCAGCGGAAGCTCCCGGCACAGCCCGCGGAACCGGGCCGTCGCCGCCGGCCTCAACGACGCGGGCATCGGAACGCTGCTGATCGACCTCCTCACCGCGCGGGAGGGCGAGCTCGACGCCGGCACCGCCGAGCTGCGCTTCGACATCGGCCTGCTCACCGGGCGGCTGGTGGGGGCGATCGACTGGCTCGCCGCCGCGCCGCCGACGGCCGGCTACCCGGTCGGGCTGTTCGGCGCGAGCACCGGCGCCGCCGCGGCGCTGGCCGCGGCGGCCGAACGCCCCGGACGCGTCGCGGCCGTCGTGTCCCGCGGCGGCCGCCCCGACCTGGCCGGGGACGCGCTCGAACGAGTCGGCGCACCGGTGCTGCTCATCGTCGGCGCCCGGGACCCGCAGGTGCTGCGGCTCAACGACGACGCGGCGGGCCGGATGCACGCCGCCGAGCACCGGCTGGAGATCGTCCCGCACGCCTCGCACCTGTTCGAGGAGCCCGGCACGCTGGAGCAGGTGACGGCCATGGCCGCCCGGTGGTTCGACCGGTACCTGAACCAGCGCGCCGCGGTGTCATGACGGCTGGTCGCGGGCCGGGGCGAGGGGGGCGCGGGCCCCGTCCGGCGACCCGGTGCCCGGCGACCCGGCGTCCGGTACGGCGAACCGCAGGCCGAGGGCGCGTTTGAGGATCTTGCCGGTGGGGCTGGTCGGCAGCTCGTCCACGAACCGGACCCGCCGCGGGTACTTGTACGCGGCGACCCGCTCCCGCACCCAGCGGCGCAGGTCGTCCGCGCTCGCCGGGGCGCGCAGCACCACCACCGCCGCGATCTCCTCGCCCACCTCCGGGTGCGGGAAACCGACGACGGCGGCCTGGCGCACCGCGGGATGCTCGTACAGGACCTCCTCGACCTCCCGCGGGTACACCGTGTAGCCCGCCCGGATGATCACGTCGCGGCGGCGGTCGACGAGGAAGAAGAACCCGTCGTCGTCCTCGCGGCCCAGGTCGCCGGTGTGGAACCAGCCGTCGCGGACCGCCTCCGCGGTCGCCTCCGGGTTGTTCCAGTACCCCTTCATCACGTTGGGCCCGCGCACGATGATCTCCCCGATCTCGCCGCGCGGCAGCTCGCGGCCGTCGTCGCCGACCACCCGCATCTCCACCTCGCGGACCGGCCGGCCGATCGACCCCTGCCGCCGGCCGGCGCCGCCCCGGTTGGACGCGGACAGCGGGGAGGTCTCCGACAGCCCGTAGCCCTCGATGATCGGGCAGCCGTACCGCGTCTCGTAGGCGCGCTGCACGTCCAGCGGCAGCGCCGCGCCGCCGGACACGCAGACCCGCAGCAGCGACAGGTCGGACACGCCCGGCTGGTCGAGCAGCGCGATGTACATCGCCGGGACGCCGTGGAACACCGTCACGCCGTCCCGCCGCATGACCTCCAGCGCCCGTCCCGCCTCGAACCGGGGGAGCAGGGTGAGCCGGCCGCCCGCGTAGATCGTGGCGTTGAGCGCGCAGGTCTGGCCGAACGCGTGGTACAGCGGCAGCGCCCCGAGGACGACGTCGTCCACCCCGAGCGCGAGCATCCGCGCCACCGTCTCGGCGTTGCTGCCGAGGTTGGCGTGGGTCAGCTCGATGCCCTTGGCCCGTCCCGTCGTCCCGGCGCTGTAGAGGATCACCGCGGTGTCGTCCGCGGCCCGGACGGCGGCGTCGTGGTCGGGCGGCATCCTGCGCAGCAGCCGGCGGAACTCGCCGGGCACCACGAACATGTAGTCGGCGCGCGTGCCGGCCGTCCCCGCCTCCACGGTCTCGGCGTACGCGTGCCACGCGATCACGAGCCGCGCCCCGCTGTCGTCGAGGTAGGCGGCGATCTCCCGCCGCTTCAGCAGCGGATCGAGGGGGACGACCACCGCCCCGATCCGCAGGGCCCCGTAGTAGACGACGGCGAACTCGGGCACATTCGGGAGCATCACCGCGACCCGGTCGCCGGGCCGGATCCCGCGCCGCCGCAGCAGCACACCCATCCGCGCGCTGAGCACCTCCAGCGCCCGGTAGCTGAGCTCCTCCCGGTCAAGCGTGAGAACCGTCCGCCCGCCGAGCCGTTCGGCGGCGGCGCGGAGCCGCTCAGCGAGGTTCATGGGCCGACGGTACGTCGGCGGTCCCGTCCGTCTCATTGGTCGCGGAGACCAGTCTTTTCCGCCCGGGATTGGTGGCCGGTGGCAACACGTCCTGGAGGGCGATGGCGACCAGCAGATCCACGAGGTCGGTGAAGTGCCGGAGGTTGCGCCCGGTCCGCTCCTGGATGCGGCGGAGCCGGTACTGGGCGGTGTTGTGGTGGATCTGCAGCCGCTCGGCGGCGGCGCGCAGGTTGAGGTCCGCGGCGGCGAACGCGCGGATCGTCGCGGTCAGCACGCCGCCCCGCATCCGGTCCTCCGCGAGCAGGTCGCTGACCCGGGGGTCGACCAGGTGCCGGGCGGTGTCGTCGGCGCGCAGCGCCATGTACTCGAACGGGGAGATCCGCGGCAGCGCCGCGACGCCGCCGTCCTCGGGCAGGTACTCCAGCACGCCCCGCGCCTCCTGGTAGGCGCGCGGGATCTGCGCCATGCCCTCGACCACGGTGCTGATGCCCATCGCCAGCACGATGCCCTCGGCGAGGAGGTTCTCCTGGACGGACTGGAGCCGGTCGCACAGCCGCTCCGGGTCGCCGCCGGGGCCGAGCGAAGGCACGGCCACGATCTCCGACTGCCGGACGACCGCGAGCGTGCGGTGCTTGGTGATCCCGGACCGGGCGATCGCCGCGCACGCGGCGTGCCGGGCGTCCGCCTTGACGTCCGCCCCGACCAGCACGGCGGCCACCACGACCAGCGGGGCGCGCGAGTCGGGGTTCAGGCCGTGCGCGTGCGCGGTCGCGAGCTGCGGCCCGCGGGTGGGGGCCTCGCCGCCGAGCAGCAGCTCCACCAGGTCGCGGCTCTCCCGGACGGTCTCCGCGGCGGCGTACCGCTGGAACTCCGCGTACGCGTTGGCGGCGTGGGTGCTGGCGAAGTCGCAGTAGCGCATCAGCGGGGACGCCATCGTCAGCGCCGCCTCGTGCCCGGCGTACGAGCGGCCGGCGTGCTCGACCACGGCCTCCCAGAAGACCTGCTGCCCGACCCGGAAGGCGTTGATGTAGTCGGCCAGGTCGAACCCGGACTGGGCGCGGCGCATCGACGCGCGCCGAGTGAAGGCGATGTCCTCGAAGGTGACCGTGCGCTCCTCCATGAGCACGGCGAGCTTGGTGCGGTAGTGCCGTCCCACCTGTTCCCGCACATCGGCGCGGAACTCGGGGCCCCGCGCCTCGTAGGCGGGGATCTCCCTCCGCATGGTCTCGACGGCCCTGTCCGCCAGTTCGTCGACTGCGTCGAGCAGCTCGGCGAGTATCCGTGCGCGTTCGGTACGGAGTCTCTCCGTATCGCTGAGCGTTCCCGTGCTGAATGCAGCGGACATGTCCGGATGATTGCTGGCTATCCCCCCAGCGTCAACGGTCCGTAACACGTCCGAGACGGACGCTGTGCGGTGCGGACAATACCCAGGTCACATCTTGGGTGCCCGTGCCCAATGTGCGGTCTGAGCGGCGGATTTTACGGTGAGGACCCCTGCTCCAGAACACCGTTCTGTGGTGACCGCCCGCGGCGCCATCGACGCACCCCGCGCTCAGGAGGCCGGATGCTGGAGGTTCACGATCTTACCGTCCGCTTCGGCGGCATCACCGCACTGGGGGGTGTCGGCTTCGAAGTGCGCGGCGGCGAAATGGTCGGGCTGATCGGACCGAACGGCGCCGGCAAGACCACCCTGTTCAACTGCCTGACCCGCCGCTACGACGCGGACGCGGGCGGCGTCACCTACGAGGGCCGGGACCTGCTCGCCGTGCCCCCGCACGCGATCGCGGCGCTCGGCATCGCCCGCACCTTCCAGAACCTCGGGCTCTTCCCGCGGATGTCCGTGCGGGACAACGTCATGGTCGGCGCGCACCACCACGGCCGGGCCGGGTTCGTCAGCGCGAGCCTGCGGCTGCCGTCCGTCCGGAGCGAGGAGCGCAGGCTGCGCGGCGAGGCCGACGAGCTGCTCAAGCGGCTGGAGCTGTCCGACGTCGCCGCGCACCCCGCCGCCGGGCTCCCGTTCGGCACCCTCAAACGGGTCGAGCTGGCCCGCGCCCTGGCCGCCCGCCCGCGGCTGCTCCTGCTGGACGAGCCCGTCAACGGCCTCAGCCACGGCGAGATCGACGAGTTCGCCGGCTGGCTCCAGTCGATCCGCACCGACTTCGACGTCACCGTGATCGTCGTCGAGCACCACATGGGGTTCGTGATGGGCACCTGCGACCGGGTCATCTGCCTGGACTTCGGCAAGAAGATCGCCGAGGGCTCGCCCGAGGACGTCCAGCGCGATCCCGCCGTCATCGAGGCCTACCTGGGGACCGCGGCATGAGCGAGCCGGAGGGGCGCGGCGTCGCCTGGACTGAGGAGTGCAGGGAGCGAGGGACGAGCGACCGGAGCGACGAGGGAAGGCGGCGCCGGAGAGCGCCCCGGAGGCGAGTGGGGGGCACTGCATGAGCGAGCCGGAGAGCGCCCCGGAGGCGAGCGGGGACCGCAGCATGGGCGAGGAGCAGAGCGTGGCAGAGGCAGGGGGCGGCGACCGGGGCTTCCTGGTGGTGGACGACCTGCATGCCGGCTACGGCGCCGTGCGGGTGCTGCACGGGGTGAGCCTGCGGGTCGGCGAGGGCGAGATCTGCGCGATCCTCGGGCCGAACGGCGCGGGCAAGACGACGCTGCTGCGGGCCCTGTGCGGGATGGTCCGCGGGCGCGGCTCCGTCCGGCTCGGCGGGACAGCGCTGTCGGGACGCGCGCCGGACGCCGTCGCGCGGCGCGGGGTGGCGCACGTCCCCGAGGGGCGCGGCACGTTCATGCCGCTGACGGTCGAGGAGAACCTGCGGCTCGGCGCGTACGCGCGGCGGAACCGGGCCGAGGTCCAGGCCGACCTGGACCGGGTGTACGGCTACTTCCCGGTGCTGAAGGAGCGGGTCAGGCAGGCGGCGGGCAGCCTCAGCGGCGGCGAGCAGCAGATGCTCGCGATCGGGCGGGCGCTGATGTCGCGGCCCCGGCTCCTGCTGCTGGACGAGCCGTCTCTCGGCCTGGCCCCCATGGTGACCAGGGAGCTGTTCGGCATCGTCCGATCGATCAACCAGGAGGAGCGGACCACCGTGGTCGTCGTGGAACAGAACGCCCATCTCGCCCTGGACATCGCCGGCCAGGCGCACGTCCTGGAGAGCGGCCGGATCGTGCTGTCGGGGTCGGCGGGCGAGATCAGGGCCGACGAGCAGGTCGCCCAGTCCTACCTCGGATACCGGATCTAGCCATGGCCGACTTCGTGCAGCAGTTCGTCGGGGGCCTCGGCGCCGGCGCGATCTACGCGAGCCTGGCCCTCGCGCTCGTGCTGATCTACCAGTTCACCGGCATCGTCAACTTCGCGCAGGGCGAGCTGGCCATGTTCGCGACCTACATCGCCTGGACGTTCATCGACGCGGGCCTGCCGTTCTGGCTCGCGCTCGTGCTGACGCTGGCGATCTCGTTCGTCGGCGGCATGCTGATCGAACGGGTGATCATCCGGCCGGTCGAGGGGGCGCCCGAGCTGACCCTCGTGATCGTGACCGTCGGCCTGTTCATCTTCGTCAACGCCGCGGCCGGCTGGATCTGGACGTTCCTGATCAAGGACTTCCCGAACCCGTTCCCGGGCGGCGCGCTCCAGGCCGGCGGCGTCAGCCTCGCCTACTCCACGCTCGGCGTCCTCGCCGTGGTGGGCGGCGTGATGGGCCTGCTGTACCTGATGTTCCGCTACACGAAGATCGGCCTCGGGATGCGCGCGGTGGCGGCGAACCCCGAGTCGGCGCGGCTGGTCGGCATCCGGGTCGGCTGGACGCTGGCGCTGGGCTGGGGCCTCGCGGCCCTGGTCGGCGCCGTGTCGGGGGTCCTCGTCGCGCCGCTGCTGTTCCTGGAGCCCAACATGATGGGCGGCGTCCTGATCTACGCGTTCGCCGCGGCCACCCTCGGCGGCTTCGACAGCCCGCTGGGCGCCGTGGCCGGCGGCCTGATCGTCGGCGTGGCCGAGACCCTGGCCGGCTCCTACGTCGACTTCATCGGCTCCGACCTGAAGGTCGGCGTCCCGCTGGCCATCATCCTCGGCGTCCTCCTGTTGCGCCCCCAGGGCCTGTTCGGACGAGCGGCGGTGGAGCGCGCATGAGCGAGCTGGAGGGAAGGCGGCGCCGGAGGGCGTCCCGGAGGCGAGCGGGGGTCACAGCATGAGCGAGTCCACGGACACCACGGACACCACGGAAGCCCCGGGGGCCGTCGAGACCGCCGGCGGAACGCCCGGCGCGTCGTCGCAGGGAATCGCGGGGTTCGCCGTGCGGAACTGGCGGATGCTCGCGCTCGGGGCGCTGCTGCTGCTGGCGGTGGCGGCGCCGTTCCAGCTGGTGCCGTTCCGGGTCTTCCAGCTCACGATGGTGATGGTCTACGCGGTCGCGCTGGTCGGGCTGAACCTGCTGGTCGGCCACGCCGGGCAGATCTCCCTGGGGCACGGGGCGTTCTTCGCGGTCGGCGCGTACGGGACGGCCGTCATGATGTACCACTGGGACCTGCCGTATCCGCTGACGTTCCCGCTCGCGGCCGCCGCGGCGTTCGTGCTCGGGTTCGCGTTCGGGGTGCCCGCGACGCGGCTGCGCGGGCTGTACCTGGCGCTGGTGACGCTCGCGATAGCGATCTTCCTCGTCCCGCTGCTCAAGCGGTTCGAGTCGGTGACCGGCGGCTCGATGGGGCTGACGCTGGAGAAGCCGGAGCCGCCCGGGTGGACGGGCCTCGCCCAGGACCAGTGGCTGTACTTCCTGGCGCTGGCCGGGACGGTCCTGGCGTTCCTGGTGGTGCACTTCCTGCTGCGCTCCCGGGTCGGCCGGGCGATGCACTCCGTCCGCGACAACGAGACGGCGGCGGAGGTCATGGGCGTGCGGCCCGCCTCCTACAAGCGGCGCGCGTTCGCGTGGAGCTCGATGCTCGCGGGCGCGGCGGGCTGCCTCTACACGTGGACGATCGGGTTCGTGTCCCCCGACTCGTTCACCGTCAACCTCTCGATCACGCTGCTGGCCGGGATCGTGGTCGGCGGGCTGGGGTCGACGTGGGGGCCGCTGCTCGGCGGACTGTTCGTGATGTTCGTGCCGAGCTGGTCCCAGGACATCAACAAGGCGGCGCCGGGGGTCATCTTCGGGCTGCTGATCATCGCGGTGATGTACGTCGCCCCGACCGGGCTCGCCGGGCTGGCGGGGCGTGCCGCGCACTGGTTCAACAAGACCCGCTCTAACAGGATCCTCCGGAAGGGGTAAGGCCATGCGTCGACCATTGGGAAGCGGCCGATCAGGGAACGGCGGCAGGCTGCGGCGGGGGACGGCGGTGTCGGCGGCCGTGCTGCTGGCGGCGACCACCGCGGCGGCCTGCGGCGGACGGGACGACGGCGACGACGGCGGCACCGCCACCGGCGCGTGCGAGGGGCAGCAGACGACCGGCATCACCGACTCCACGCTGAAGCTCGGCGGCATCTACCCGCTGTCCGGCCCGGCCTCCGCGTACGGCGCCATTCCGAAGGGCATCAAGGCGTACTTCGACTACGTCAACAAGGAGAAGGGCGGCGTCGACGGCCGCCAGGTGGAGTTCGTCGTCCGCGACGACGGCTACCAGCCGCCGAAGGCCGTGGAGGAGGCGCGCCGGCTGGTCGAGCAGGAGCAGGTGTTCGCGCTGTTCCAGACGCTCGGCACCCCGTCCACGACGGCGACCTGGGACTACGCCAACCAGCGGAAGGTGCCGCAGGTGTTCGTGGCCACCGGCGCCAGCAAGTGGGGCACCGACGACAAGCACCCGTGGACGATCGGCTGGCAGCCCAACTACGTCTCCGAGGCCCGGGTGTACGCCCAGCACCTCAAGGAGGAGAAGCCGAAGGCGAAGGTCGCGATCCTGTTCCAGAACGACGACTTCGGCAAGGACCTGCTGGACGGCTTCAAGAAGGCGATCGAGGGCAGCGAGATCAAGATCGTCCAGGAGGAGAGCTACGAGGTCACCGACCCGAGCGTGGAGGCGCAGATGCGCGACCTCGCGGGTTCGGGCGCCGACGTGTTCCTCAACGTCACGACGCCGAAGTTCGGCTCGCAGGCGCTGGCCGCGGACGCCAAGATCACGGACTGGAACCCGCTGCACATCCTGAACAACGTCGCCGCGTCCGTCACGGTGCTGGAGCCGGTCGGGTTCAAGAACGTGCAGGGCGTCGTGTCCTCCACGTACTACAAGGACCCGAACGACCCGCAGTGGGCGGACGACGCCGAGATGAAGCTCTACCAGGAGAAGATGAAGCAGTACTCGCCGGGCGCCGACCCGGCCGTCCCGTACCACGCGTTCGGCTGGGCGGTGGCGAGCAGCTTCCACAAGACGCTGGAGGCCGCCGAGTGCAAGACCCGCGAGGGCCTGCGCGACTCGATGCGCAACCTCAAGGACGTCGAGGTGCCGATGCTGCTGCCCGGCGTGAAGATGACCACCGGCCCCGATGACGGCTTCCCGATCGAGGCCATGCAGATGATGAAGTTCGAGGGCGAGCGCTGGACGCTGACCGGCGAGGTCATCGACACCCGCGAGGTCTTCGGCCCCCTCGGCGACTGATCCCTCCCGTCC
>NZ_SMLC01000148.1 GCF_004349245.1 Actinomadura sp. 6K520
GCGTAGGGATCGGGCGAGTAGGGGTCGCCGGGGGGCTCCGGCGGCGGGGCGAACTGGCCGCTGGGCTGCCGTCCCGCCGAGAACCGGCCCGTCGGGTAGGGGCTCTCCGGGTTGGCCGGCCCGGGGCGCGTCTCGCCGGGCCACCCCGTCTCGTACGGGCCCGTCTCGTACCGGCCCGTGCTGTGCTGGCCCGTGCTGTGCCGGCCGGGGTACTCGCCGGTCGGCCGCGCGCCGGGCGGGTACGGGGCAAGCCCGGCGGCGCCGGCCGGCGGCGGGCCCGCGAGGGGGGCGCCGCCGGGCGGAGGCGCGGACAGCCGGGCGGCGACCGGGCGTTCGGGCGGCGGCTCGTCCAGCAGCAGCTTCATCTGGCTCTTGCGGCGCCCGTAGACCGTGTAGAGCAGCAGTCCGGCGACCATCCAGATGCCGAAGTAGGCCCACGTCTGGACCTTCAGGTTCACCATCAGCCAGCCGACCGCGAGGATCGTCACCACGGCGGTGAGCGGCGCCGCCGGCACGCGGAACGGGCGGTGCAGGTCGGGCTGGGAGCGGCGCAGCGCCAGCACGGAGGCGGGCACGAACAGGAACGCGAACAGCGCCCCCATGACCACGAGCTGCTCCAGCGTGAGCACGTCGAACGTCTGCGACATCACCACGGCCGCGCCGCCCGCCAGCATCGTGGCGCGGGACGGCACCTTGTAGCGGCTCATGGACGCCAGCGGCCGCGGCAGCAGCCCGTCGCGGGACATCGAGAAGATCACCCGGGTCAGGCTGATCAGGATCACCAGGATGACGGTCGTCAGGGCGAGCACGACGCCCACGTCGACGAGCTTGCCCATCGCGCCCGCGCCGACCGAGTCGAACGCCGCGGCGATCAGCAGCTTGTCCGGGTCGAGCGCGGCGAAGCCGTTCGTCCCGACCATGCCGACCAGCGCGAACGCCACGGCCGCGTACAGCACGACGGCGGCGAGCAGGGCCGTGATGATGCCGCGCGGCACCTTGCGGGGCGCGTCCTCGGTCTCCTCGGATGCGGTCGCGATGAGGTCGAACCCGATGTAGGCGAACGCGATGGCGGGCGCCGCCGCGAAGATCCCCCAGATCCCGAACACGTGCGGGGTCCCGCCGCCGAGCGCGCCGAGCAGCGCGTCCAGGACCGTCTGGTCGCCCTCCGGCGCCGGGCGGGCGGGCGGCACGAACGGGGTGAGGTTGCCGGGGGCGAAGAACTTCAGCCCGGTGGCGATGACGAGCCCGATCACGATGACCTTGGCCATCACCATGTACCACAGGGTCTTCAGGCTCAGCCGGCTGCCGGTGGCGAGCATCAGCACGACCAGCAGCAGGATGAGCAGGGCGAACAGGTCGGGTCCCTTCTGCTGCCCGATGAGGTCGCCCAGCCACCCGGGGATCGGCACGCTGAAGTCGTTCAGCGCCTGCGTCGCGTACAGCGACCAGACCCGCGCCAGGACCGACGCGGCCAGCAGCAGCTCCATGATCAGAGCCCAGCCGACGACCCACGCCCACACCTCGCCGAACGCGACGTAGGAGAAGGAGTAGGAGCTGCCCGCCACCGGGATGATCGACGACAGCTCGGCGAAGGCGAGCGCGACCAGCAGGCACACGCCGCCGGCGATGAGGAACGAGATGAGCACGCCGGGGCCCGCGGTCGCGGCGGCCTGCTCACCGGCGATCTTGAAGATGCCGGAGCCGATCATGACGCCGAGGCCGAGCACGACGAGATCGCGGGTCCGGTAGACGACGCGCAGCCGGTGCCGGCCGCCGTAGAGCCGTCCTGTCGCGCGTTCCACCGGCAGCCGCCGGAACATGTTGTTGCGCATGCGCATATCCCAGGTCATAGGTTCCCCCCTGGGCCGGGGGCCCGGGGGCGCTGAACCCGCGCCGCTGATCGCGAGATGGTGGTTTGCTGAAGTCCCTAAGAATTCACCAGGTACGACCATAATCGCAACGTTTTGCGGGGGATTGGTGCGGTCTATCTGTTGTCGTACAGTGACAAACCGGCTGGTAGCAGCCCACGGCGACGTGCCGCAGCCCCCCACTCACGCGGCGCACACCGAATCGGTTTCAATGGATCGTTCCCGTCCGAATGCCCCTGTATTTTAAGGGAGAAAGCGCTTTACGATCTTTCATGCTGGCGCCGGACGAAGATCGATGACAACGTGGGACCGCCGCGTTCATCTGGAGGTCCGGTGTTCCGCTCCCCGTCGTCCTCGAAGGCACCGCCGCGCTCGAAGCGCGTCGCGCCGTCGCGCGCCGCCCGCTGGGCCGCCGCCCTTGCCGCGCTCGCCACCGCCGCGTCGCTGACCGTCCCGACGACGGGCGCCGCCGCGGAGCCCCGGCCGCGGCCGCCGGGCAGGCAGCCGGTCGCGACGGGCCACGGCGGCGCGGTGTCCACGGCCGACCCGTACGCCACCCGCACCGCGCTGGACGTGCTCAAGCGCGGCGGCAACGCGATGGACGCGGCCGTCGCCGCCGGCGCCACCCTCGGCGTCACCGAGCCGTACGTGGCGGCGATCGGCGGCGGGGGCTACATCACCTACTACGACGCCCGGACGCGCCGCGTCCACGCCCTGGACGGCCGCGAGATCGCGCCGAAGCGGATGGGGGAGGACGCCTTCCTCGACCCGGTCACCGGCGAGCCGCTCCCGTTCGACCAGGCCGTCACGAGCGGGCTCGGCGTCGGCGTGCCCGGCACCCTCGCCCAGTGGGACCTCGCCCTGCGCCGCTTCGGCAGCCGCGACCTCGGCCGCCTGCTCCGCCCGGCCATCACCGTCGCCGAGCGGGGCTTCGTCGTGGACCAGGAGTTCCACGACCAGACGGCGCTGAACGCGGACCGTTTCCGCGACATCGTCCCGACCCGCGAGCTGTTCCTGCCGGACGGGCGCGTCCCCGCCGTCGGCACGGTCTTCCGCAACCCCGACCTGGCCGGCACCTACCGGGAACTGGCCAGGCGCGGGACGGACTGGTTCTACGAGGGACGGCTGGGCAGGGAGATCGTGCGGACGGTCACCGACCCGCCGGTCGACCCGGCCGCGACCCGCGACGTCCGCCCCGGCCTGATGAGCCCCCGCGACCTGGACGCCTACCGCGCCCTGTTGCGCAGGCCCACCCACGTCAGCTACCGGGGCATGGACGTGTACGGCATGCCGCCCTCGTCGTCGGGCGGCACGACGGTCGGCGAGGCGCTCAACATCATGGGCGGCTTCCGCCTCGGCCCGGACGACCCCGCGAAGGCCCTGCACCACTACCTGGAGGCGTCCAAGCTCGCCTACGCCGACCGCGGCCGGTACCTGGGCGACGCCGACAAGGTCGACGTGCCCGTGGCCGAGCTGCTGTCGCGCGGGTACGCCCGCGAGCGCGCCTGCCTGATCGACCCGGACCGCGCCGCCGAGGCGCCCGTCGCCGCCGGATCGCCCGACGGCGACTACCGCCCGTGCGCCCCGGCGGGCACCGCGACCCGGCCGCTCGCCTTCGAGGGCCCGCAGACCACCCACCTCGTCGTCGCGGACAAGTGGGGCAACGTCGCCTCCTACACGCTGTCCATCGAGCAGTTCGGCGGCAGCGGCATCACCGTCCGCGGGCGCGGGTTCCTGCTCAACAACCAGCTGACCGACTTCTCCTTCGGGCCGCCCGCTCCCGGGCAGGCGCCCGACCCGAACCTGCCGGGACCGCACAAGCGGCCGCGCAGCAGCATGTCCCCGACGCTCGTCCTCGAGGACGGCCGCCCCAGGCTGGCCCTCGGCACCCCCGGCGGATCGACGATCATCACGACCGTCCTGCAGATCCTGCTGAACCGCATCGACCTCGGCATGGACCTGCCCGCCGCGCTCGGCGCGCCGCGCGCGACGCAGCGCAACACCCCGCAGGTCTTCGCCGAGCAGGCGTTCATCGACCGGTACGGCCCGGACCTGGCGGCGCGCGGACACCGCCTGGCGGTCTTCCCGGGCCCGCCCGCGGGCGTGATCGGCGCCGCCACGGCACTGGAGATCCTGCGGCCGGGGCTCGTCCAGGCGGTGGCGGAGCCGACGCGGCGGGGCGGCGGCAGCGCGATGGTCGTCCGGCCGGCCGGGCGGTAGGAGTGTCCGGCGAGAGGGAAGGAGTCGTGCCATGGCCCACTCATACGTGCAGGTGACGACCACGACCGACGCCCGCTCCGAGGCGGCCGAGCTGGCCAGGTCCGCGGTCGCCGAGCGGCTCGCGGCCTGCGCCCAGCTCGTCGGCCCGATCGCCAGCACCTACTGGTGGGAGGGCGAGATCGAGTCGGCGGAGGAGTGGATGGTGCTGTTCAAGACCTCCGCCGACAAGTTCGAGGAGCTGGCGACCCTGATCACCGAGGTGCACTCCTACGACACCCCGGAGATCATCGCCACGCCGGTGGTGGCGGGCAGCATGGACTACCTGGCCTGGGTCACCGAGCAGACCGAGCCCGGCGAGCGCGACGACGCCATCGGGGACGGGAGCGACTGACGGGAACCGCCGACGGGAGCGGCTGACGAACGCGCTGACCAGCCCCTACGTGGCCCTCCGCGGGGGCTCCGGTCGTGTGATGTCCGTCAAGTCGGGGTAAGTTTCCAGTACCCCGCCGGGTGTCCCCCCGGTCGCGGCGACGGAAGGCGGTAGACGTGCACGACGAGCTGGGCTCCCCTCCCCACCGGCAGGAGCGCGTGGACCACGGGCTGTTCGGGCCCGGCTCGGTGACCTGGCGGGTCATGGGCGAGCCCGTCCTGATCGTCGGCGGGATCAGGGCGCTGCTGCTGCAGGGCCTGCATCCGCGGTCGATGTGGGGCACCGCGCAGAACTCCGAGCTCATGGACCCGTCCGCCGCCTGGGCGCGGCTCGGCCGGACGGTCGAGTTCGTCCGCGTCCGCACCTACGGGACGGAGGCGGAGGTCGAGCGGGTGGGCCGCAGGGTCCGCAAGCTGCACTCCAAGCTGACCGGCCTCGACATGCGCACCGGCGAGACGTTCCCGATCGACGACCCGGAGAACCTGCTCTGGGTCCACCTGGGCGAGGTCGACTCCTACCTGGACGTGGCACGCCGCGCCGGGGTGCCGCTGACCGCCGCGGACGCCGACGCCTTCGTCGACGAGCAGCGCCGCGCCGCCGCCGTCGTCGGCCTCGACCCCGCGGACGTGCCCGCGTCCGTCGCGGAGATGAAGGAGTACTACGCGGAGATGCGGCGGCGGATCTGGGCGTGCCGGGAGGCCCGCGACGGGCTGCGCCGCATGTTCAACCCGGCCGTGCCGCGGCATCTGCTGCCGCTGAAGCTCGCCGCGCCCGCCCTCGGGACGCTGGTCGTCGCGACGCTGCCGCGCTGGGCCCGCCGCATGTACGGGCTGCCCGGGCTCCCCACGTCCGACCTGGCCGCCACGCTGACGCTCAAGGGCCTGTACCGGACGTCGCAGGTCGTCCCCGAGCGGTTCCGCTACTCCCCGGACGCCCAGCGGGCCAGGGAGCTCACGCGCCTGCACGAGGCGGACCTGGCCACCTGGTCCATCGCCTCCTGACCGCCGGCCGGCGGCCGGTCAGCCGCGGCGCATCAGCCGGCCCACGGCCGCCATCAGCTCGGTGGACATCGCGTCCCCCTTGCCCTCCTCGGCACCCTCGGCCACGCAGTGCCGCACATGCCCGTCGAGCAGGCCGAGCGCGACCTTGTCGAGCGCGGCCTGGACGGCGCTGATCTGCGTGAGGATGTCGATGCAGTAGCGGTCCTCCTCGACCATCCGGTCGATGCCGCGCACCTGGCCCTCGATCCGGGCCAGCCGGGTCTGCAACTGGTCCTTGGTGGCGGTGTATCCGCGGGTGGGGGTCTCGCTGGTCGCCATCTCCGTCCTCACAATCCTTCCGAGGGCGCACGCCCGGGTACCCCTGGGGGACATCCCCCAAATCGGTACCTTACGTGCTCGCGGTGCCCGCGGGGTCACTCAAAGACCCCGGTGAGCGGATGGGGGCGAGCGAGCGGGCCCCGGTGACGCGGCCGTGCGTCAGGGCTTGCGGGCGATGCCCCCGTACATGAGGCGCTGGCCGACGGTCAGCTCGTCCGGGACGGCCTCGTCGGGCCGCCACAGCGGCAGCGGGACGAGGCCGGGTTCGAGGAGTTCCAGGCCGTCGAAGTAGCGGGTGATCTCCTCCGGCGTGCGGAACCGTCCCGTGCCGAGCAGCCCCTGGTACTGCACCTCGGCGTCGATCGCCTCCTGGCTGGACGCGCAGAAGGCCGTGACGAAGAGGTGGCTGCCGGACGGCACGGCGTCCATCAGCGTCTCCACGATCCGCTGCGGGCCCTCGTCGTCGTGCAGGTGGTGCAGGATGCCGACCAGCAGCACTGCCACGGGCTGGTCGAAGTCGATGAGCCGGCGCACGTCCTCGTGCGCGAGGATCTTCTCCGGCTCGCGGATGTCGGCGGTGACGACGGTGGTGCTCGCGTTCTCGGCGAGCAGGGCCCGCCCGTGCGCGAGGACGATCGGGTCGTTGTCGATGTACACGACCCGCGCGCCGGGCGCCGTGGCCTGCGCGACCTGGTGGGTGTTCTGCACGGTCGGGAGGCCGGAGCCGATGTCGAGGAACTGGCGCAGGCCCGCCGCACCGGCCAGGTACCGCACGCCGCGGCCGAGGACCTCGCGGTTGTAGGTGGCGACATCGTAGATCTCCGGGATGATCTTGACGATCTCGGCCACGAAGGCGCGGTCGACCTCGAAGTTGTCCTTGCCCCGCAGCACCACGTCATAGGTCCGAGCGATGCTCGGCTTGGTGGTGTCGATCCCCAGTGCAGCCCAGTCGTACTGCTCTTCGGACATGCCGTATCCGCCTCTTGCCGCTCTTGAGTTCCCAGGGTCCGCCGCCCCTTCGCAGATCGTAAACGCCTGCCCTCTTCTTCGTCACGAAAGTCGCGAATGTTCGTTGGAGCGATCCGAATCAGGGGCCGGCGGGGCGGAGCCACTCGTCGGCGATCGCGACCGTCAGCTGCTCCAGCAGCGGACCCGCCCGCCGGGCGCGCCGCTCGGGGTCGGGTTCGATGTCGGCCAGCGCGTAGGCGCCCTGGATACGCGCCTTGCGGAGCTGCTCGCCGGTGAGGCCGCGCCGGCCGGCGACCGCGACGACGGGCGCGCCCGCGCGGGCGGCGGCGCGGGCGACGCCGATCGGCGCCGTGCCGCGCAGCGAGCGGGTGTCGAGCGAGCCCTCGCCGGTCACGACCAGGCGTGCGCCCCGCGCCTTCTCCGCGAAACCCAGCAGGTCGAGCATGAGCGAGGTGCCCGGCTCGATCGTCGCGCCGAGGAAGGCGAGCGCGGCGAACCCGACGCCGCCCGCGGTCCCGGCGCCCGGCAGGTCGCGGGCCGCGGTGCGGGACGCCGCCTCCGCCAGGTCGGCCCAGCGGCGCAGCCCGGCGTCCAGCAGCCGGACCTCGTCGCGGGTCGCGCCGCGCCGCGGCCCGTCCACGGCGGCGGCGCCGGTCCGGCCGAGCAGCGGCCCCGCGGAGTCCGCCGCGAGCACCACCTCGATGCCCGACATGTCGGGCAGGCCGCGCAGGTCGAGGGCGTGCAGGGAGCGGAGCGCCGCCCCGCCGGGCGGCAGGTCCTTGCCGAGCGCGTCGAGCAGCCGCCCGCCGAGCCCCTGCACCAGGCCCGCGCCGCCGTCGGTGCAGGCGCCGCCGCCGAGGCCGAGCACGATCCGGCGGGCGCCGAGCCGCACCGCGTGCGCGAGGAGCTGGCCCGTTCCGATGCTGGACGCGTGCAGCGGGCGCGGCTTGCCGCCGGGCAGCCGCCGTACGCCGGACGCCTCCGCGAGCTCCACCACGGCGCTGCGGCCGTTCATCGCGAGCCGCGCGGTGATGGGCCGTCCCGTCGGCCCGCACACCTCGGCCTCGACCCGGCGCCACCCGGCCGCGACCGCGGCCTCGACGGTGCCCTCGCCACCGTCCGCCACCGGCAGCTCCACCAGCGGGACGCCGGGCCGGGCGCGCCGCAGCCCGGCCGCGAGGTGCCGTGCCGCCTGCGCCGCGGTCAGCGCCCCCGGGAATCTGTCAGGCGCCAGCAGGACGTGACCCGGCGGCGACGGGTGGGAGGGAGAGTCCGCGGACACCACAGCCACGCCTTTCACGCCGGAGGTAAGGCTCTACCTTCTGCTTACGCCATGACGGCACTATTTGACACCCGCGAGCGTGTCAGAAGGTTTCAAATGAGGTGAGAGCCGGGCGTGACACGGCCGATGATGGACGCGCCGTGTCGGCTAGCGCACACCCAGCCACTGCTCGATGGGATTGATGAGGAAGAAGACCAGGAACAGCGCGACCACGGGCCACAGCCAGATCGACACCTCGCGGACCCTGCCGCGCGCCAGCTTGATGAACGCGTAGCTCACCATGCCGGCGCCGATCCCGATCGTGATCGAGAACGTGAACGGCATCAGCACGATGGTCAGGAACGCCGGGATGACGATGTCGAGGTCCTTCCAGTCCACCTTGGCGACCTGCGTCATCATCAGCGCGCCGACGAGGACGAGCGCGGGCGCGGCGGCCTGCGCGGGCACGGTCGCGGCGAGCGGGGTGAGGAACAGCGTCACGGCGAACAGCGCGCCGGTGGCGATGTTGGCCAGGCCCGTCCGGGCGCCCTCGCCGACGCCGGCCGCCGACTCCACGAACACCGTGTTGGCGGACGAGCTGGTCACACCGCCGAACGCGGCCGACAGCCCGTCCACGGACAGGATCCGGCCGAGCTTCGGCACCTGGCCCTTCTCGTCCAGCAGGCCGGCCTCGTCGCTGACGCCGAGGATCGTGCCCATCGCGTCGAAGAACCCCGACAGGACCAGCGTGAACAGCACGACCAGCGCCGTGATGACCCCCGCCCGGGCGAAGCCGCCGAACAGGTCGAACTGTCCGAAGAGTCCGAAGTCGGGCATGGCGAACAGGCTCTCCGGGACGCTCGGGGTCACCACGCCCCAGCCGCCCTCCTTGATGTCCGCGTTCGCCTCGATGAGCACGGCGCCGATCGCCCCGGCGATGATGCTGATCAGGATGGCCCCGGGCACCCGCCGCACGTACAGCACGATCATCAGGAGCAGGGTGAGCCCGAACACCAGCGTCGGCCAGGTGTCCAGCCGCCCGCCCGTGCCGAGCGTCAGCGGCGGGCTCGTGGCGCTGGACGTGACGAAGCCCGCGTCGTACAGGCCGACCAGCGCGAGGAACAGGCCGATCCCGACCGCGATCGCGTGCTTGAGCGCCAGCGGTATCGAGTTCATGATCCGCTGGCGGATTCCGGTGAGCGCCAGCACCACGATGACCGCGCCCTCGATCACCACCAGGCCCATCGCCTGCGGCCACGTCATCACCGGCGCCGCCTGGAACGCCACCAGCGCGTTGATGCCGAGGCCCGCGGCGAGCGCGAACGGAACGTTGCCGACCAGGCCCATGAGGACCGTGGCGATCGCCGCCGACAGCGCGGTCATCGTGGTGAGCTGCGGTATCGACAGCGTCGCCCCGGTGATGTCCTTCGCCCCGCCGAGGATGATCGGGTTCAGCAGGATGATGTAGGCCATCGCGAAGAACGTGGTGACTCCGCCGCGCAGCTCGCGCGGCACGGTCGTCCCGCGCGCGGTGAGTTCGAACAGCCGCTCCAGCGGCCCGCGGCCGCCCGCCGGCGGTGAAGCGTCGGTCTTTGCGGCGTTGGTGTCGGACATGACGGGCGCTCCGCTTTCAGCAGCATGGTCTCGGAAACGGCGTGCACAGGGTAGCCGTCCGGGGTGGGGCCTCCCGCACCGGCTCCCGCCGGGGCGGACGGTGTCCGGACGTGATTCCCGCCTTCCGCAGCGTGACGGCGGCGACGGGTCCGCTATAGCCTGCCCGGGTGCGAATGCGAGACTCGGCCCGGATGGACGGCCTCGACTCCTATGCGCGGCTGCTGGCGTCGGTCCCGGAGGGCACGCGCTCGTCCTTCCGCGCCCGGATCCTCGGCCCGCTGGAGGAGTACGACAGCAGCCGGCAGGCCGAGCTCGTGCACACGCTGGAGGTCTTCCTCGCGTGCTCGGGGTCCTGGAGCCGCACCGCGACGCGGCTGCACGTCCACGTGAACACGCTTCGGTACCGAATCCGGCGAATCGAGGACCTGACCGGCCGGGACCTCGGCACACTTGAGGACCGGGTCGACTTCTTCCTCGCCCTGCGCGCGACGCAGCCGGCGAGCACCAGTTAGCGGGACACCCTTCACCTGGCGGCACTCTGTAGGCGGTGGTCACACGATGGATCGGGAGACACTGGGGCAGCGCATCCGCGCCCTGCGGATCCGGCAGGGCGTGAGTCAGGCGCAGCTCGCCTTCCCCGAGCTGTCCGACAGCTACATCTCGCTGATCGAGAGCGACAAGCGGGTGCCCGCGCCGAGCGTGGTCGAGCTGCTCGCGGCGAAGCTGAACTGCTCGGCGACGTACCTGGTCAGCGGCGTCAGCGAGGACGTCGTGGACGAGCTGCGCGTCACCCTCGACTATGCCGAGATCGCGCTGAGCAACGGCGCGGCGGCCGAGGCGCGGGCCCGGTTCGCCGAGGTGCTCGCCAGCGCCGACGCGGTGGCGCTGCCGGACATGCTGCACCAGGCGCGGTGGGGCCACGCCCTCGCGCTGGAGGCCGCCGGGGAGCTGGAGGAGGCGATCGCCGGGCTGCGGGAGCTGACCGAGCAGGCGTCCGCCGAGACCGACCTCGACCACTGGGCGAAGGTGCACGTCGCGCTCAGCCGCTGCCTGCGCGAGCGCGGCGACATCAGCGCGGGCGTGCAGGCCGCCGAGAACGCGCTGCGGCACCTCATCGCGGCCGGCGCCGACTCCACCGACGCCGCCGTGCACCTCGGCGCGGCGCTGCTCACCGCGTTCATCGAGCGGGGCGACCTCGTCCGGGCCAGCCAGCTCGCCGCCCAGCTCATCGAGCGGGCCGAGCGGATCGGCAGCCCCCGCGCCCGGATGATCGCCTACTGGGAGGCCGCGTACGTCGCGGAGATCCGCGGCGAGTACGAGGACGGCGTCGCCCTCGCCGAGCGCGCGCTGATGCTGGCCGGCGACGGCGAGGACCCCCGCAACCTCGGCCGGCTCCGCGTCCGCTACGCCACGCTGCTGCTGCGCGCCCGGCCCGCCGAGGCCGCCCGTGCCCGCGAGCTGCTCGCCCGGGTCCGCGGCGAGATCAACGCCAGCGCGTCCGGGGAGATCGACGTCGCCTGGTGCCTGACCGAGCTGGCCCGCGCCGAGACGGTGCTCGGCCGGCCCGCCGAGGGGGCGCGGCTCGCCGAGGAGGCCCTGGAGCTGCTCGGGGACGCGCCGCGCCGCGCCACCGCCGGGGCGCTGACGGTGCTCGGCGAGGCGGCGGTGCGGCTCGGCCGCCGCGACCGGGCCGTCGAGGTGCTGACCCGCGCCGCCACCTGCCTGGAGGACATGGAGTCCTCCCGGGAGGCCGCGCAGGCGTGGTTCGACCTCGCCGAGGTCCTGGCCGAGACGGGCACCGCCGACGAGCCCCGGATGGCGGCGTACCGCCGCGCACTGACGTGCGTGGGGGTCTGAGGCGGGCGAGGCGGAAGCGGCCTGGAACCCGGGCTGTGCCACTACCACGGGCTCAGTAGGGTAGGGGAACCCCTTAGTCCCACTAGAGAACCCGGCCATCCATGAACATCTTCAAGCTTCGCCGGCCCGCGCGCGGTCTCGGCATCGCCGCGCTCGCCGCCGCCCTGCTCACCGTCGTCATGGCACCCCCCGCGCTGGCGCACCCCCGGCTGACGGAGAGCACGCCCGCCAAGGGCGCCTCGGCGGAATCGGTGACCGAGGTGACACTGGTCTTCAACGAGAAGATCAACATCGCGAAGGTCATCGTCAGGGACGGGGCGGGCAAGACGTTCCAGTCGGGTGAGGCCGAGCGCTCGGGGACGACGGTCACGCAGAAGCTCTCGGGCGCGCTGCCCGCCGGCACCTACACGGTCGCCTACCGGGTCGTCGGCCAGGACGGGCACCCCATCGAGCACGACGACCTGACGTTCACCGCGGCCGGCGACGCCGCGCCCCTGCCGTCCGCGGGCGGTGTCGGCGCCGAGGAGCAGACGGGCCCCGCCGCCACCGCCGACGAGCAGCCGCTCAAGATCGACCAGGAGCAGGCCGCGGCGGAGGAGAAGTCCGGTTCCGGCGCGGTGCTGTGGGTGCTGATCATCGTCGGCCTGCTGGCCGGCGTCGGCATCGGCCTCGGGATCGTGTTCCGGGCCAAGCGCAAGCACCAGGCGGCCACCGGAAGTGAATAGGGGCACCCCGGGCGTCTGGCGGGCCGCCGTGGCCGCGACGGCCGCGGCCGCCGCCGTCCTGGTGGCCGGCCTGGTCCTCGGCGGCTCGGTCACCGAGAAGGTGATCCCCGGCCTCGGCGACCCGGGCGCCCTCACCCGGTGGGGGCTGCCCGCCTCGCGGGCGGCGATGAACCTGCTGTCCGCCCTCACCGTCGGAGCCCTGCTGGCCGCCGCCGCGCTGCTGCCCATCGAGGGCGGGCGCGGGGCGGCCCGGCTGTCCGCGGACGCGGTCGGCTACGTGACCGCCGCCTCCTGGCTCGCCGCCGGCTGGGCCGCTGCGGCGGCGGCCACCCTGGTGTTCACCGTCGCCGACGTCCTCGGCCAGCCGGTCCACCAGGTCGTCACCGGCAGCGAGCTGAGCAGCTACGTCGGCTCGCTGCCGCAGGGCACCGCCCTCATGCTGGTGGTGCTGCTGGCCGTGGTCGTGGCGCTGCTGGCCCGCACCACCACCACGCCCGCCGCCGCCTTCGGGCTGCTGGCGATGGCCGGGATCGCGCTGCTCCCGGCGCCGCTCACCGGGCACTCGGCCTCGGCCGCCAACCACGCCGTCGCGACGACGGGCGTGGCCCTGCACGTCGCCGCCGTCGCCCCCTGGGTCGGCGGGCTCGCCGTCCTCGCCGTGCACGCGATGCTCCGCCGCGACCGGCTGCCGGTGATGGCGGAGCGGTTCAGCCGCATGGCGCTGTGGTGCTTCGTCGTCGTCGGCGCCAGCGGCATGGTGAACGTGATCGCCCGGCTGCCCGACCCGGTGGAGCTGGTCGAGACGAACTACGGCCGGCTGGCCCTCGGGAAGATCATCGCGTTCGGTGCGCTCGGCTGGTTCGGCTGGTGGCACCGGACCCGGACGCTGCCCGCCCTCGCCGGCCGCAAGCCCCATGCGTTCACCCGGTTCGCCACCGTGGAGGCGGTGGTCATGGCCGCCACGATGGGCCTGGCCGTCGCGCTGGCCCGCACCGCGCCGCCCCCGCCGGAGGCCGCGGAGTCCGCGGTCAAGACGCTCCTCGGCTACGACATGCCGCCGGAGGTCACCCCGGTCCGGCTGGCGACGCTGTGGCAGTTCGACCTGTTCTTCGCCGTCCTGGTCCTCGTGCTCGGCGGCCTCTACCTCGCCGCCGTCGTCCGGCTGCGCCGGCGGGGCGACCGCTGGCCGCTGGGCCGCACCGCCTCCTGGTTCGTCGGCCTGCTGGCCATCGTGATCGTCACCCAGACCGGCGTCGCGAAGTACGCGCCGATCCTGTTCAGCGTCCACATGGCGCAGCACATGGTGCTGAACATGCTGGCGCCGATCTTCCTGGTCGTCGGCGCGCCGGTGACGCTGGCGCTGCGCGCCCTCAAGCCCGCCCGGATCCGCGGCGACCGGGGCCCGCGCGAATGGCTGACGGCGATCCTGCACAGCCGCTACAGCACGGTCATCGCGCATCCCGCGGTGGCGACGATCATCTTCGTGGTGAGCATCTTCGCGCTGTACTTCACGCCGCTGTTCGAGGCGGCGATGCGCAACCACCTCGGCCACATCGCGATGATGGTGCACTTCCTGGCGGCCGGGGCGCTGTTCTTCTGGGTGCTGCTCGGCGTCGACCCGGCGCCGCGGAAGCTGCCCTATCCCGGGCGCCTGCTCCTGCTGTTCGTGACGATGCCGTTCCACGCGTTCTTCGGCATCGCGCTGATGAACATGAGCCAGGCGCTCGCCCGCGGCTGGTACGCCGCCGTCGACCCGCCGTGGGGCACCACGGTCCTGCACGACCAGCACACCGGCGGCGCGATCGCGTGGGCCTTCGGTGAGATCCCGACGTTCATCGTCCTGATCGTCCTGGGCTTCCAGTGGTACACCGACGACCAGCGGCAGGCGCGGCGCGAGGACCGCAAGGCCGACCGCGCCGCGCAGCCCGGGGGCCGTCCCGAGGACGACGAGCTGGCCGCCTACAACGCCCGCCTCGCCAAGCTCGCCGAGCGCGACCGGGCCGCCGAGCGGCAGGCCGCCGAGCCGAAGGCGGGGGCGCCGGGGGCCGGGAAGCAGGGCAAACGCACCTGACCGCGGTCTCCCTCTCGCGGGGGAGGGGGCGGGCGGCCCCGGTCTGCCACGATCGGGGTGTGATGCGTTTCGCGCGGCCGCTGATCGAGCGGAAGACCTGGCGGCGCTGGGCCCACCTCGTCGTGGGCGGCGCGCTGCTGATGCCGTTCTGGTTCTTCGCGCTCAGCGTCACCCCGCTGGTGCCGACCGAGAACCTCGCCGTCGTCCTCGTGCTGTCGCTGCTCGTCGTGCCGACGGCGGCGATGTTCGTGACCGGGCTCGTGCCGACCGTCCGGCTGCTGGAGGGGTCCCTCGCCAGGGAACTCCTCAGGGGCCCGGCGGCGGACCTCACGCCCGGGTCGGCGGGGTCGTGGGAGAGCCGGGTCCGGGCCGCGACGTGGTTCACGCTGCACCTGTCCGCCGGCGTGGTGGTCAGCGGGCTGAGCCTGGCGGTCCCGCCGTTCGCGGTCGTGACGGTCCTCGCACCGGGGGTGAGCTGGGACACCACCTTCCTGGAGAGCTGGGGGTGGCGGGCCGGCTGGCCGCAGTGGCCGCTACCGCTGATCGGGCTCGCGTCGACGGCGGCGCTGCTCGCGCTGATCGTGGGCACGGGCACGCTGCTGGCGCGGCTGGCGCCGCGGTTGCTCGGCCCGTCGGCCGCCGAGCGGCTCGCCGAGATGGAGGCCAGGGCCGTCAAGCTGGCCGAGCGCAACCGGCTGGCGAGGGAGCTGCACGACTCGGTGGGCCACGCGCTCAGCGTGGTGACGCTGCAGGCCGGGGCGGCCGGCCGGGTGCTCGACAGCGACCCGGCGTTCGCGCGGGAGGCGCTCGGCGCGATCGAGGACTCGGCCCGCGCGGCGCTGGAGGACCTCGACCATGTGCTCGGGCTGCTGCGCGAGGACCCGTCCCGCCCGGCGCCGCAGGCCACCCTGGAAGATCTCGGGCGGCTGCTGGAGCAGACGAGGATCGCCGGCGTGCGGCTCGACGCGGAGATCGATCCGGAGGTGGGGCGCGTCCCGGCCGCGGTGTCGCGCGAGGCGTACCGGATCGTCCAGGAGGGGCTGACGAACGCGCTGCGGCACGCGGGGAAGGTACCGGTGCGGCTCCGGCTCGGGGTCGCGGACGAACGGCTGGAGATCGAGATGAGCAATCCCCTGGGCGCTCCGCACGGCGCCGGCGCCGGCCACGGCGGCGGGCGCGGCCTCGGCGGCGTCCGCGAGCGCGTGACCGTGCTGCGCGGTGAGATGAGCGCCGGACCGGACGGGACGCAGTGGCGCTTCCGGGTCTCGCTGCCGCTAAGGTCCGGAACATGACGATCAAGGTTCTGCTGGTCGACGACGAGCGGCTGATCCGGGCGGGCCTCACGGCCATCATCGACGCCGAGGAGGACCTGGCCGTGGTCGGCGAGGCGGCCGACGGCGCGGAGGTGCCGGGGCAGGTGAACCGGCTGCGTCCCGACGTCGTGCTGATGGACGTGCGGATGCCGCGCCTCGACGGCATCCAGGCGACCCGCCACCTGCTGGAGTCCATGGCGGAGCCGCCGCGGATCATCGTCGTCACCACGTTCGAGAACGACGAGTACGTGTACGACGCGCTGAAGGCGGGCGCGAACGGCTTCCTGCTGAAGCGGACGAGGCCGGAGGAGATCCTGCGGGCGATCCGGATGGTCGCGCACGGCGACAGCCTGCTGTTCCCCGCGGCGATCCGGGAACTGGCCGCGCGGCACGGCGCGTCCGGCGGCGGGGCGGGCGGCGCGCGCTGGCACGACCAGCTCACCGAGCGGGAGGGGGACGTGCTGCGCCTGATGGCCAAGGGACGCTCGAACGCCGAGATCGCCGGGGAGCTGTTCGTCAGCCCGCAGACGGTGAAGACCCACGTCGGGAACATCCTGGCGAAGCTCCAGGCCCGCGACCGCACCCAGGCGGTGATCCTGGCGTACGAGACGTCGTTCATCACCCCGGGCTGACCCTGGGCCGCCCCTTACGCATTGTTTACCTACGAGTAGCTACAAAGTAGGCATAAGCGAACTTGGCTGACGATCGGGGGATCATGGACGCCACGACGCTGTCCGAACTGCGGAAGCCGCGGCCCTATCCGGCGGTGTCGGTGCTGATGCCGACGCACCGGGCGCTCCCGGAGAACCGGCAGGATCCGATCCGGCTGCGCAACCTGCTCGCGGAGGTGCGCCGCCGGCTGCGCGACGACGTCCGGGTGACGCCGGACGCCGCCGACCAGGTGATGCACGGCCTGGAGCGCGCCGCGGGCGAGATCGACCTGCGCCGCGCGGCGGAGGGGCTGGCCCTGTTCGCCGCTCCCGACGGGGAGCACCACACGTTCGCGATCGGCCAGCCGGTGGACGAGCGGGTCGTCGTCGACACCGGCTTCGCCACCCGCGACCTCGTCGCCGACTACACGCGCACCCCGCGCTACTGGCTGCTGTCCCTGTCGGACCAGCGGAACCGGCTGTGGGACGGCCACGACGGCCACCTGACCGAGCACACCGGAGACGGTTTCCCCTTCGCCCCCGAGCCGCTCGACGAGGCCGGCTCCGGGCGGGCCTCGCGGCGCCCCGCGCGCGGCGGCGACGGGGGCGGCGAGGGCGAACGCCACCGGCAGACCGTCCGGGACGTCGCGAGCGCCGTCGACCGCGTCCTCACGCGGGACCGCCGTCCCCTCATCGTCGCGGGCGTCACCCGCCGCCAGGCGGCGTTCGACGAGATGGCGGGCCCGCACACCACGGTCGCGGGACGCGTCGACGGCAGCTTCGAGGGCGCCGCGCCCAGCACGCTCGCCGAGGCCGCCCGCCCCGCCCTGGCCGCCTACGAGGATCTCCGCGAGGTCGGCGTGCTGTCCGAACTGGAGGCCGCGCGCAGCATCCAGCGGTACGCGGGCGGGCTCTGCGAGGTCACGCGGCTGGTCGAGGAGGGGCGCGGCGAGCACCTGGTGGTCGAGCGCGGCTACTACGCGCCCGCGGTGCGGACGCGCGGCGAACTCGTCCCGATGGACGGCATGCCCGGCGTCCTGAAGGGCGCGGACGTCGTCGACGACGTCGTGGACGACGTCATCGAGACGGCGCTGGAGTACGGCGGCGAGGTCACGTTCGTCTCGGACGGCTTCCTCGTCGACCACGGCCGCATCGCCCTGGTCACCCGCTACTGAGCGAGCGTCCCACGGGGACGGGCGGCGTCCCCGGCACCGTCAGCCGCGGGTGAGCCAGTGGGCGGTCACGTCGCCGAGGACCGAGCGGATGGCGAGGACGGCGATTCCGAGGGTGAGGACCGGCATGATCACCCAGCGCTCCACCTTCCCGTCGGTCCTCGGGATGACGGGGATGACGGTCCGCCACGGGAGCGGCCACAGCACGGGGCATCCGCGCGGTGTCAGGCAGTCGCCCGCGACGTGCGCCAGGCAGCCGAGCGCGACCGCGAAACCCACGAAGCTCATGTCGATCTTGTGCATGAGCCAGACGGCGATGAGGGCGAGCGCGCAGTCGGCCAGGGCCGACTGCGGCTCCTTGCCCTCGAAGTCGAGGCCGATCCCGCGCAGCCCCAGGCCGACGATCATGAACAGGCAGGCCCACCAGGCGTAGACGTAGTGGGTGGCGAGGAGGTCCATCGCGAAGCCCATCGCGACGGCGAACAGGATCGAGTGGGTCGCCTGCCGGTGCCCGCCCGAGAGCTTCCCGACCCACTTGCACATGTGGTTGGTGATGGGCCCGAAAGTGTTGGCGATCCGCCCGTTGTGGTGGTCGATGTCGGGCAGGATCGCCGCGCCCGCGCACACCACGGCGCCCGCCGCGACCTGCTCCGGCGACAGGGACACCGCGTACTCGCCGAGCAGCCGCTCCTGCGCGATCACCGGGACGGCGGCCAGCCATGCCAGCGCGCCGCTGAGGGCGTGCGTCTTGCCCATCATGTGCCGTTACCCCCGCCTTCCCGCGCTCCCGCAGCCCGGAGTCAGCGGGACTCTAATCCGCTACTGATCGTTTTCGGTGGCGGCGCGCCGATCCGGGTGCTACGTCCGTTCAGATGCGGGGGAGACCGCCCCGGTTCCCCGGGGGCGCTGCGGGGGCGGG
>NZ_SMLC01000149.1 GCF_004349245.1 Actinomadura sp. 6K520
AAGGCCAGAAAACCTACGGGTGGGCCGAAGCCCTCAACGAACTCGCCGCCGCCTACCCAGACCGCATCCAGTAAAGACAACCAGACCCACCACAAGATCATCTTTACACACTTCGAGTTACAAGCTCGCCCCAACCTGGGGGCAGTAAGTCCACTACATTGGATCTGCGCAGCCACTAGAAGGAAACTCACTGAAGGTTGAAGGGTAAAACTGCCTGATTAGAGCGGTCTGAGTTGGCCCCGCCGGGGCGGCTTCAGCTGGCCCCACCTGGGGTTATGGTTCTATGCCGGTGTCGTCATGTCGGTCTGAAGTGGCCCCACTGGCGGGGTTGTGGTGGGAGCCTTCTCGTGATGCGCGAGGAGGTGCCTGGTGGCGCCGACCAAGGCTGAGTTGTTTGATCTGATCCGTCGGGATTCGTGGCGGGAGGGTCTGTCGGTACGGGCTCTTGCTCGTAAGTACGGGGTGCATCGTCGGCTGGTGCGGGAGGCGTTGACGCGGCCGGAGCCGGCGCCGCGGAAGACGCCGGTGCGCAGGTCGCCGAAGCTGGATCCGTTCAAGAAGATCATCGATGAGTGGCTGCGGGCGGACCTGGACGCGCCCAAGAAGCAGCGGCACACGACCAAGAGGATCTACGCCCGGCTGGCCGCCGAGCACGGCATGGCCGATGTCGGCTACACGACGGTGCGTGACTATGTGTCCCGCCGCCGGCCCGAGATCCGGATCGAGGAGGGCCGTGGCCCGGCCAAGGTGTTCATTCCGCAGCATCATCCGCCGGGGCTGGAGGCCGAGGTCGACTTCGGTGAGTTGTGGGTGCGGCTGGCCGGGGTGATGACCAAGTGCTACTTGTTCGTCTACCGGATGTCGTATTCGGGCAAGGCGGTCCACCAGGTGTTCGCGACCTGCGGGCAGGAGGCGTTCCTGGAGGGGCACGTGCATGCGTTCACCACGCTGGGCGGTCTGCCGACCGGGCAGATCCGCTACGACAACCTGACCTCGGCCGTTCAGAAGATCGTGTTCGGGCAGTCCCGGGCCCGGGTGGAGAACCCTCGCTGGAGGTTGTTCCGGTCGCACTACCGGTTCGAGGCGTTCTACTGCCAGCCCGGTATCGAGGGGGCGCATGAGAAGGGCGGAGTCGAGCAGCAGGTGGGCTACTTCCGCCGCAACTACCTGGTGCCGGTCCCGCAGGTGGCGTCCCTGCAGGAGCTCAACGATCTGATCGAGCGGGCCGAGCGGGCCGAGGACGCCCGCCGGATCGGGTCACGGATCCGCACGATCGGCCAGGACTTCGCCCAGGAGGCGCAGTTGCTGCGGCCGCTGCCCGACGAGCCGTTCGAGACCGGTCTGCTGTTGTCGCCGCGGGTCGACCGGTCCAGCAAGGTCACTGTCCGCTGCTGTCTGTACTCGGTCCCGGTCCGCTTCATCGGCCGGCAGGTCCGGGTCGTGCTGCGCTCCTCGGAGCTGGTCGTCTTCGACCGGCGCGAGGAGATCGCCCGGCACCCGCGGCTGACCTCCAAGGGAGCCGAGCATCTGGTCCTGGATCACTATCTGGAGGCGTTGATGCGCAAGCCCGGTGCGATGGCGCACTCGACCCCGCTGGAGCACGCACGCGCGCAAGGGGTGTTCACCCAGGCGCACGAAGCCCTGTGGTCGGCGGCGCGCAGGGCACTGGGCGAACCCGGCGGCACCCGCGCCCTGATCGAGGTGCTGCTGCTGCATCGGCACATGGACGACCAGGACGTGATCGCCGGGATCGGTGCCGCCCTGTCGGTCGGTTCGTTCTGCGTCGACGTCGTCGCGGTCGAGGCCCGCAAGGCCCGCGAGATCCGTCAAGGGGCTCTGCCCGCACCCGAGGTGGCTCCCGGCCCTGCCGGCACGGCCGCGATCGGCCCGAAAGTCACCCCGATGCTCCTCAAGCGGGTGGCCGAACTTCGTGACGACGACCGGCCGCTGCCGAACGTCGAGGCCTATGACCAACTGCTCCGCCACCGAAGAAGCAGCTGAGGAACGGGAGGACCACGATGGCCAGGACCCGGGGAATCACCGAGCCCGCCGCCAACGCCGCGATCGACACCGCCTGCCGGGTACTGCGGCTGCCCACCATCCGCAGCCAGTTCGCCGACATGGCCGACAAGGCCGAACGCGAGCAGCTCACCTACCGCGGGTTCCTCGCCGAACTGTTCATGGCCGAATGTGAGGACCGTGACCGGCGGCGAGCCGAACGGCGCCTGCGGGCCGCCGGGTTCCCTCGCCAAAAATGGCTCACCGACTTCGACTACGACGCCAACCCCAACATCAATCCCGCCGTGATCGGGTCCCTGGAGACCTGCGAATGGATCACCAAAGGCGCCCCGCTCTGCCTGATCGGCGACTCCGGCACCGGCAAATCACACCTGCTCATCGGCTTGGGCACCGCCGCCGCGATGGGCGGCCACCGCGTCCGCTACGCGCTGGCCTCCAAACTCGTCAACGAGCTCGTCGAAGCCGCCGACGACCGCCAGCTCACCAAGACCATCGCCCGCTACGGCCGCGTCGACCTGCTCTGCATCGACGAACTGGGCTGTGCGCCACGAGGCGCTGAGAAACCCTGCGGAAGGAGGGATCCGCCGCCGGTCATCGCAGTGACCGGTTGAAGCTGGAGGCAGGTCGAACCCCGGGTCGGGGGTGAGGCCGGGAGCAGCCTCGACAACGTAGAGACGGGCCGGGACCACCAGACGGCTCGTGCTCGCAAGCGAAGACGGGATGGGCGCAAGGAAACTGAACCAGTGGTTGAAGCCCCGTGAGTCGTCAGCGGCCTGTCGAATCTGGTGGATGGGCCGCGCCGCAGTGCTGGAGAGCGCTCTATCCGATGGACTCTCCTCTTCGGTCGCTTGCTGTGGATGGGCGGTCGAAGGTCCGGGCCAAGACTGCGATGTGCGGTCCGGACGATGCTGCCGGGGTATAGCTGGGCGCCGACACCGTCAGAAGGGTTCTCAGTGAACGTGGGAAGCGACTCGGCGTCGCCCTCTCCGCCCGGTGTCCAGCCGGGCGGTGGGCAGGTGCGACGTCCGCTGATGACGCCGGGTCGTGGCGGAGTCGCCGTAGTACTCAGAGGCCGGGAGAACCGGTCACGCGGGGAAGGGCGACAGCGTGAAGGCAGTGGTGCTGCTGCCGGGGAGGAACGTTGTTGAATAACGACGCGCCGTCGTGGCCGGGGTTGTACTCGGCGGAACGGCGGGTACTCGACCATCAGCGGAAACTGCACCGATGGGCAAGAGCCGAATCGGATCGCCGGTTCGGCGATGTGTTCAACTTGGTCTATGACCGGGCCACGTTATTGGTGGCCTGGGAGAAGGTGTCTGGCAACCGGGGCGCCAGGACAGCGGGGGTGGATGCGGTCACCCGCTACCACGTCTTAGAGCGCATGGGGGTGATCCCGTTCCTGGAGGAGCTGCGCTCTTCTTTGAAGGACGGCACCTTCACCGCGCTGCCGGTGAAACAGGCGACGGTTCCCAAGAAGAACGGCAAGGTCCGTTACCTGGGGATCCCGACCCTGCGGGACCGGGTGGCGCAGATGGCGCTCAAGCTGATCCTGGAACCGATCTTCGAAGTCGATTTCTACCCGTCCAGTTACGGTTATCGGCCCGGACGACGGGCCCAGGACGCCATCGCCGAGATCCACCACTTCACCCGCAAGCCGTCGACCTACGAATGGGTCATCGAAGGTGACATCAAGGCTTGCTTCGACAACGTCGACCACCACGTCTTGATGGGTCTGGTGGCCGAACGGATCTCTGACCGGAAGGTCTTGCGGCTGGTCCGTGGGTTCTTGCGGGCGGGGATTGTCGAGTTGCACGGTGGATTCGCGGAGAGCCTGACCGGCACTCCGCAAGGAGGAGTCGTTTCTCCGCTGCTGGCCAACGTCTATCTGTCCGTGCTGGACCGGTACTTCGCCCGGATCTGGGACGAGCAGATGAACCCGCCCTGGCGTCGTCAATATCGGCGCCGGATGGGACGGCCGAACTTCCGGCTCGTGCGTTTCGCCGATGACTTCATTGTGCTCGTGCACGGCACGAGGGAGGAAGCGCAAGCGCTCAAGTCGCAGATCGCCGTACTGCTGGCCGACAAGCTGAGAATGACTCTCTCGGACGAGAAGACCCACATCACCCACATCGATGACGGCTTCGTCTTCCTGGGCTTTCACATCCAGGCCAAGACCAGAGGCGAGGGCCGTCGCGTCGTGCTCACCATCCCCTCCAAGCAGAACCTGGCGACGGTGATGCACAAGATCAAGAAGCTGACGGGGCGAAGTACCACCTCGCTCTCGCTGGCTGAGGTGCTGCGGACGGTCAACCCGGTCCTTCGGGGCTGGGCGGCCTACTTTCGCTACGGCGCTTCCAAGAGGACCTTCGCCTACCTGGGCTGGTACGCCTGGTGGCGGCTGATCCTCTGGATCCGCCGAAAACACCCGCACCTGACCTGGAAACAGATCCGCCGCCGCTACTACGGGGCGGACCGGATCACCGCAGAGGGCCTGGTCCTCTACAACCCGGCAAAGATGAAGGTCGAACGCTACCGCTTCCGCGGAGCGCAGATCAGCACCCCATGGAACATCGACGAGGTCGACCCTGACGGAGCACGATTCCGCCAGACCAACCACGACGATACGGGCTTTGTTGGCCAGGTCAGCGAACTCATGGCTTGACCACCGAATCACGTGGAGAGCCGGATGCTCGGCCAACGGGCACGTCCGGTTCGGCAGGCGGGGACGAGGAGACCGACACCTGAAAGGGTGCACGGCGTCTCGTCCCCGACCTGACACATGGAACTCGACCGGCGAGGCGCCGAACTGCTGTTCCAGGTCCTCACCGAACGAGAAGAGACCAACAGCGTCGCCATCGCCTCCAACGAGACCTTCTCCGGATGGACCAAGACCTTCACCGACCCCCGGCTCTGCGCCGCGATCGTCGACCGGCTCACCTTCGGCGGCACCATCATCGAGACCGGAACCCAGTCCTACCGACTCGCCCAGACCAAAGCACAGCAGGTCACCGACACGACCTGACGCTCAACGGGTGGGGCCACTTCAAACCGCCACACCCAAGCCCACTGATCAACAACTGGGGCCAGCTGGAGCCGCCCCGCTGGGGCCAATCGAAGCCGCCCTAGTCAAACTGCCCGCATCCGAAGGGGGCGAGTCCTTGCGCCAGCATCATCCGTCTCAAACCATGACGACCCCGGACGGCGAACCAGTCGAGATCGACGAGTTGATGGTGCCCGTGATCGCCCGGCTATGGCAGCTCGGCTACGCGACACTCCTGAGCTGCCAAGACGGCGGTGAAGCAACGCTTGCGGGAAGCACCGGTGCGGAACCGGACCAGGTTGACCGGCTGGCCCGGCTCAACGCCGGCCGGGCCTGGGTTACCGTCCGGGAGGATGCAGCACCCGTCCTGCTAGCCGTTCTTGACGGCGTTGAGGCCGTCCGATCAAACCGGGCAAAGGCCGAAGGCTGGGTATCGATCAGCTGGCCTACCGAAGCGATTGAGCAGGTAATCGAACTCCTGCGCCATTAGTCCACAGATTCCGGTGGAGACGGGAGTGCACTTACGAGGTTAGGGCCAAAGTCCGCCAAATGCCCTTCCCCAAAGCGGCGTTTGTGGGAGTGTCTAATTAACGGCGGATCCGATGATCAAGGAGACGCCAGGTGACCGACACCATCGTTGGAGACGAGTCCGCTGAGCAGCCGGACCAGGCGCCGCAGGGTGCAGCGCCGGACGAGCAGCTGATCGCGATGCTGGTGGACCGTGCTCGGACCCAAGGGCTGCAGCTGACCGGCGAGGGCGGGCTGCTGCAGCAGCTGACCAAGCGGGTGCTGGAGTCCGCGCTGGAAGGCGAGATCACCGACCACGTCGGCTACGACAAGCACGACGCGGCGGGCCGGGGCAGCGGCAACAGCCGTAACGGCACCCGGGCCAAGACCGTGCTCACCGACGTCGGCCCGGTCGAGGTGAAGATTCCACGGGACACCGGCGGCACCTTTGAGCCGCAGATCGTGCGCAAGCGGCAGCGCCGGTTGACCGGGGTGGATGAGATGGTGCTGTCGCTGTCGGCGAAGGGCCTCACGCACGGGGAGATCAGCGCGCATCTGGCCGAGGTCTATGGCGCCCAGGTCTCCAAGCAGACGATCTCGACGATCACCGACAAGGTCATGGACGGCATGGCCGAATGGCAGAACCGGCCGCTGGACCGTGTCTATCCCGTTTTGTTCGTGGACGCGATCAACGTCAAGATCCGGGACGGGCAGGTCGCGAACCGGCCGATCTATGTGGTGATGGCGGTGACCGTGGAGGGCCACCGCGACATCCTGGGCATCTGGGCCGGCGACGGCGGTGAGGGCGCCAAGTACTGGCTGCACGTGTTCACCGAGCTGAAGAACCGCGGTGTCCAGGACGTGCTGATGCTGGTCTGCGACGGCCTCAAGGGCCTGCCCGAGGCGGTGGAGACCGTCTGGTCTCGCACGATCGTCCAGACCTGCATCGTTCACCTGCTGCGCAACAGCTTCCGTTACGCGGCCCGCCAGGACTGGGACAAGATCGCCAAGGCGCTCAAGCCGATCTACACGGCGCCCAACCAGGAAGCGGCCGAGGAACGGTTCCTGGAGTTCCAGGAGGCCTGGGGCGGGAAGTATCCGGCGATCATCAAGCTCTGGTCGGACGCCTGGGCCGAGTTCGTGCCCTTCCTGCGCTTCGACGTCGAGATCCGCAAGGTCGTCTGCTCCACGAACGCGATCGAGAGCGTGAACGCGCGGATCCGCAAGGCCGTCCGCGCCCGCGGGCACTTCCCGAACGAGGCCGCAGCAATGAAGTGCATCTACATGGCGCTGATGTCCCTGGACCCGACCGGCAAGGGCCGCAAGCGATGGACCATGCGCTGGAAGGCACCTCTCAACGCCTTCCAGATCGAGTTCGAAGGCCGACTCACCCCGACCGCCAACTGAACACCTCAACAACCAAGATCAGCCGTTAACTTGACACACCCGCGTTTGTTCGGCTTTCGGGCGGGCCGCAAGGCTGAGCCGGTTTTGGTGGTGCTCAGGCCGGAGTTGGCCAGTTCAATAGGCCGCACTGGAGCCGTTTCCTCCGGCCACAGGGACGGTGTGGTTCAGGTCATTGAGCACGGAGCGGATGGCGGGGGTGCGCGGGGCATGCGCGGCCAGGGTGTCGCGGAGATCGTTGATCAGGTGTCGGCAGCGTGGCGAGGTGATCTGCGGTGCCTGCTGCGCGGCGGCACGAGCCGCGCGGCCGGCCTGGTCGAGGTCTCCGGCGTGGGCGTAGGCGAGGCCGAGCCAGGTGAGATGCCGCAGTGTTGAGCGCTGGTAGGTGGAGGTGGGGGTGAGGGCGCGGTCGTGCAGCAGCGTGGTGGCGTTGGTCAGGAGTCTTTGCTGGTGGCGGCCGGTCAGGTGTTGGGCCAGGGTGACCATGCCACGGCCGGTGATGGCGTCGAGTTCGGTCCGGGTGACGTAGCGGGCCCATCGGGGCGCGGGGTCGTGGTGGGAGTCGGCGTGGTCGAGGGCCTGCAGGCTCCGGTCTCGGGTGCGCTGGAAGCCGTTCAGGTCGCCGGCGGCGGCGTAGGCCAGGCTGCTACGGGCGGCGATGAGGGCTTGTACTGCCGCCGGTGCGCGGGTGGCGGCCTTCTGGGCGGCAGCGGATAGTTGGAGCGCCTGGTTGGTCTGGCCCGGGATATCGGCTTGTTGGTTGCTCATCAACGCCAGGATGCTGGCCGCCAGGGCATGGTCGCCGGCGCTGTGGGCGCCATGCAGGGCGGTGAGGTACCAGCGCTGGGCGGCGCCGTCCTGACGGTTCTCATAAGCCATGAAGCCGGCGGTCTGGGCGAGTTGGGCGAGCGCGGCGCACAGCCGCCGCCCGGCCGTGGTGTCGTAGCTGGCCTGGCGCAGTAGCCGGGAGACGCAGGAGAACTGGTCGCTGACGAAACCGGCGCTGGCGGCGCCGTGCTGGTCGTCCATCTGTTGTGCGGCGGCGACGATGGTGTCGATGACGGTCAGGGTTTCTGCCGATACCCGCCCGCCCGCGGCTGCGGTGCGGGCGATCGTGGTGGGAGTGGGGGCGTCCATCCATTGCCAGGCAGACGCCGTCACAGCGGCACCGGACAGGGCGATGAAGGCGCGTCGTGCCAGCATGGTGTGCGGCCATCCCTCCAGTAGGCGCAGCAGGCCATGGTGCGTCCACGGTACGTCCAGGCCCTCGTCGGCGGTGAGGTAGATCCGGCGGCGGGCCGCGCGCTCGGGCCAGACCTGGTGGAAGTCCAGCGGTTGCCCCAGGGCCTCGCTCAGCACTCGCACGACGATGTCGGGGACCAGGGATGATCACAAATACCCCTGAACTGGATGGAAACTGGGGTCAGGAAGATCGTGTCCCCGGGAGGGGATAGATCGCTTCCCAGGGTGGGTTCCGTCGTGTTCGTACGCGGCGGCTCTCCAGGGTGGGTGTCCCTGACGGAATCGCGCATAGTGGTGTCATGGGCCCGCTCTGTGACCCGACGTGGCGTGTGTATTACGTCCCTGGTGAGGACGACTCGGTGTTGATCGTGGCGGTAGCCATGGAGGTCGGCCCTCACCGCCATGTGCGCATGTTGGACGAACCGGTGGGCGTTGGTGGGCTGGGCGAAGCTTCGCGGAGTCCGGCGGGGGATGCGGTGTTGGGTGAGGTCAAGCTGATGATGCCGGAGGCGGCGCGAGAGGCGTTCACTCTGGCCGAGGTCGTGGTGGATGTGGTTCGGGCACCGACGTGTCAGCAGGCGTTGGACGCGGTCGTGGGTGGCGGGCTCGGGGTGGTCTTTGTGGGGATGTTCGCTGCGGTGGATCTGGCGGTGATCGCGCCTATGGCGAAGCTGGCTCACGATCTTGTCGACAGCCCGGGGACGGCTGCCGAGGCTGAGCGGATCAAGGCGGCTCTGGATGATGTATCGAAGCCGGAGCTCGTTGATCTGGAGCCTTTTGATCCTGAAGAGCTGAGTTGGGTGGAAAAGCAGTGGCGCAAGTTGAAGGAGCCCGAACCGCCGGAGCTGCCTGAACCTCCGCCACCTGAACCTCCGGGGCTTGGAGGGTTCGGGTGGTAAGACTATTTACGGCCATTCTCCTGTCAGGCCAAGTGGGCGGCTTGCCTGTAGTGTCGGTCTTCGGCGCGGCCGCGAAGTGGGGTGGCCAGGACCGGTTGATTGGCCGCGCTGTCAACGCTCGAGCGGCAAGCTGCTGGGCGTGAGTGCGACGCAGTTCACATGATGCAGCCCACATGGCCCTGAGCGATTTCTGATTTGAAGTTGCAGGTCATGGGTCTGGTTTGCGGGTGGTTTGGTGTGAGTGGGCTGGTTGATGAGGGTGCTGGCTACTCAAGATCGTTTGACGGTGGGTGCTTGCTGTTGCGAGCACGGTGGGTGGTCACCGTTGCAGAGCACGCCCCGGCTCATTATGGGCGGAGGCTCGTCACGCGTCCTGGCGCTGGCCGCCCAGCACGCCGATGACATCAGCATTCTGCCCAGCCTGCGTTCCGGACGGTCCGGCGCGCACCGTTCCCCCGAGGCGTCTCTGGAAGCCTTCCACCGCAAATCCCAATGGGTCCAGCAGCACGCCGGACCCCGGTGGCCGACCATGAACATCTCCACTCAAGTGTTCTTCCTGCACGTCGGACGCGATAAGAGCGTCTACCTCGACCGCATCGCCAGCAAGCTTCCCCTCCCCCGCCACCGGCTCGCCGAATCCCCTCTCGTCCTGGCCGGTGAAGTCGCGGAGATCTGCGACGTCATCCGGGGACGCCAACAGCTCCTCGGACTCAACTACCTCCTGATCGACCACGCCCACATGCACGCTTTCGCGCCGGTCGTGGAAGCACTGGCTGCGTCCTGATCTTCCTCCCCGGTTCTGGTATCTGGCATCGGCTACCGGATTCCACCGCCGAAGTCGGTAATGCACATTTCGGGCGAATGATCAAAACGCGGCACTCCATGGCCAGTAGGCGAATCCAGGAGTCAGTCCGAGATCATAAAGGCCACGAGTTCGGACGGTTCACCTCGGTCGAGATCTTCCCACGCCAGCAGAATGGCGAACCGGTCGACGTGACTTGACGGCGGTTGACAAGTCGGCGCTCGATGCCACATGCGGTGCCGTCCACAAACAAATGCACGCCCGCATGGCACCGCCCGGGAAACAGGAGGCGGTTGACAATGACAGCATCAGGCGAGCGCACCCCGCACTCTGGAACTCATCTCGCTGTTCTGGCCGATGCATGGCTCCAGGCAAAAGGCCGCATGATCTGGCGGCGAGTCTACCCCGGACGGCTCGATCAAGTCGGCCAGGTCCGTTCATGGGTGAAGGCACAATGCGCCGACATCGAAGGGGCCGATGACGCCGCGTTGATCGCGGTCGAGTTGGTCAGCAATGCGCTGCTCCACACCCGCTCGGGAGAGCCCGGCGGCTGGTTCGGGGTCGAACTGAGCCGCGGTCACGATCTGTGTATTGCCGTACACGACCTGGGCGGGCGCTCGGTTCCCGCGTTCAACACCGCCGAAGGGCGCGGAATGCTCGCCGAGCATGGCCACGGCCTGCGGTTGGTGGCAGCGTCGGCCGCCCACGTTGGTATCGAGGGGGATCCGGTCGCTGGCCACACCGTCTGGGCACGGCTGTCGGCAGGCGGCGCGCCTGTCCCCTGCGCGGGCTGATCCCCCCGGCATAGACCGCTGCCGCCCCCGCCCCCTGCGGCGGGGCGGTGATGCGGGCGATCGTCCTGTTTGTGGATCCCGGCGGGCGTGCTGACACAAACACGGAGGTCACAGCCTTGGCCGAGCACGTAACACCACATGGGTCTGCCGTTCAGCTTGGGGATCGCGTCCGGACGTTGCGGCAGCAACGTGACATGTCGCAGGCGCAACTGGCCGGGCGTGATCTGTCCGACAGCTACATCTCCCTGATCGAGTCCGGTAGGCGCACACCTTCACCCACCGTCCTCGGCACACTCGCCGATCGGCTGGACTGCTCGACGGACTACCTGCGCCGCGGGATCGCCGAAACCACCCTGACCGACCTGAACACCCGATACAGCACCGCCCGCCGTGCGCTGTACGCCGGACACTGTGAGCAGGCCCTACCGGAACTGATCGACCTGGTGGCCAGCCACGATCTGCGTACTCTGCCGGAGCTGCACGCCGAGGCGGTCTGCACCGCCGCGCTGGCGTTGGAGTCCCGTGGCCGGTTCGGCGAGGCGATCACCATGCTCCACCGGCTGCCGGACGTGCGGGTGGCGGAGGTGGACGGGACAGCCGACTCACCATCACCAGGCTCCGCCGTTCTGCGTCCACGGCCCGCACAGGGCCAGGGCTCCGGGCCGGGGACGCTGTCCGGCAGTCCGCCACCGCAAATCGGCTGGGAGCGGTGGGCCACCGCGCAGGTCGCGCTCGCCCGCTGCCACCGCCGAGGCGGCCACGCCCAGCGCGCCGCCCGCACCGCCCAGGCCGCCTTCACGGTCGCGGCCACAGCCGCCGACCAGAACGACGTGCGGGCCACCGAGGCGGCGGTGCAGATCGGCGGCGGGCTGGCGGAAGCGTTCAGCGATGCCGGTGAACTGCTGCTGGCCCGTCAGACCTGCGCCCGCCTGGTGCGTCTGGCTGAGCACTCCGGGCACCCGGCTGCCCGGCTGCTGGCCTACCGGCACACGGTCCAGGTCACCGAGGCCCTCGGGGATCTGGAGGAGGCCGCGCACTGGGCCGACCGGGCGCTGCAGTTGCTGGAGAACGACGAGAATCTGCGGGCCGCCATCGACCTGCGCACCCGGTGCGCCGCCCTGCTACTGCGGGTGCGCCCGGCCCAGGTCGAACGCGCCCGCGACCTGCTGACCCAGCAGCTGACCCGCACGGCGCTGCTCGGCGGCACCACCCAGGCGCTGGCCGATCTGGCCGAGGCCGAACTCCTCCTCGACCACCCCGAGCAGGCCGCCGCCCACGCCCGCACAGCCCTGCAGGGCGCCGACACCGACCACCCCGGTGGGAAGGCCGACGCTCCTGCCGATGACGCGCACACCCCTGGCAGGCCGGAGACGGACCGGGCCACGGCACAAGCGCTGGCCGTCCTCGCTGACGCCTGCGCCCGCCTCGGCCACCCAGACGAGGCGATCACCGCGCTGGTCCAACGAGCCGAACTACTGGAAGGCCACGGCCCCTCCCGGCAGGCCGCACAAGCCTGGGCCCAAGCAGCCCATTTGCTCGACACCCGCGCAAACCACCTCTCCGACCACGACCAGCGCCGCCGCGCCCGGTTCTACCGGCGGGCGCTGGCCGCCATCGGCGTCCACCCCCATGACTAGCGCTCAAAATGCGCAAGGACGGGAGCCAGGGCCGCGCTGGCGGTGTCCGGACGCCCGGCGCGTCCCTGAGCTGCGAGGCAAACTGGCCGCCTGGCTGGCTGAACGCGGCGGCGCGTTCTATCTGGAGATGCTGCTCGCAGGCAGCCAGCAGATCCGCCGTCCCGGCCCGCTCCCCGACTCGGCCGCCCAGTTGGCGGCCGACGAGCACCACCGCGTGTGCGGGGAGCTGTACTGGGTCAGCGGTGAGATGACCGATCTGGCCCGCCACGCCGGCCGCCAACTCACCCACGTAAAACTGCACGAACACGACCTGCCCAGTTCCACCGGGTTCCTGGTGTTCGAGAAACCGATGGCGACCGTCTCCTCAGCCGGCATCGACCTGGAGATCGTCGCCGTCAGCTGGGGCACCGTCACCCCGCCCCTGCTGGCACGCGAAGGGGACTACGAGGTACCGGTAGGAGCGGACTGGGCCCAGCGGAAGGCCGCGTGGTTTACCTTCTACAGCGACCCACACGGATTCGTCGACGCCCACACCCGCCGCTTCGCCCGCGTCGCCGACACCGAGGTGACCCGGCTGCGGCAAGTCGGCCCGGTCATGCCCGACAACGAACTCATCTGGGCACTCGGGCAACCCGAAGATGTCCCCAGCGACGACGATCTCACCAGTTCCTGGGGCCAGACCGCGATCGCCGCCTGCCTCCTCATGCAGCAACCGTTGGCCGCCCACCGAACCGAACGCGCGCCCCGGGCCGCGCGGCGTCGACTGCAACGCGCTGGTCTCCCAGATGGTCAGGTACGCCTGGTCCACGTACGACGGCCGCAACGCGCCCCCGTGCAGCCGCCCGAGGGGCGCAGCGGGCGAGAGTACTCGGTGCAGTGGTGGGTGGAAGGCCACTGGCGCCGTTACCACGTCGGCCCGGGCCGCGCCCGCGTCGAACGCCGCTGGATCAGCCCGTACCTGGCCGGACCCGACGACAAACCCATCCAAGGAACCCAACGCATCAAGGTCTGGGACCGATAACCGCCTACTCCCGGCCCGCGGTGGGAAGGCAGGGAAGCCAACGGGGACGATAGAGCCAATGACTTACCCTACGTGGAAGTCGCGTTCTTTCTGCTCGCCGTCCTCGGTCCACCGGATACGCAGAACTGGGTCGCCCGATCCGTTCAAGCGTGCGATGTTGACACGCCGGGATTGTTCTGAGTGGATCGTCGTGGGGCTATTCGGGCCGACCACAATCATCCCGCTGTCCTCGTTGGCGCTGGCGAAGGTGACCTCTTCGGCGTCACGGCCACCGGTGTTGGCGACCTCAACCCAGTGCCTGGTCCTGTAACGAGGCTTCCCCTTCGAACTGTGGCCTGACAACTCACGTTCCTGGTGCGGCTGGACACGGAAGTCGACGGCGGTCGGATCTGGACGCGATGCGGACTCGGTATCCGGGTACAGGGCCGCGATGTCGTGTTCGATCGCCTTCCAGACCTCGTGGTTGAGCTGTTCGGGTGTGCTGAACTCGCCGAGCAGCCCGCGATCGTACATGTCTGTCTTGAACGCGCGGAGCGCGTCGAGTTGGGCCGTGTCGATGTCGTGTGGCAACGGTGCGGTGGAGAAGTACAGATGGACCGGTTTGCCCGCCTTCAGCGCACGGTCGATCTCCTCGGCGGTTCCGGAGACAGCGTCGGGGGTGGGGGAGCCGAGCCGTCCACCGAACAGCGCGAACACGATGTCGGAGTCGTCGACGCCTTGGGCATTGATGAGTTGCTGTGGGTGGGCCCCCAGCATCGGGACTGCTGAGGTCTCCCACCGCCACGGCTGGAGAATGAGGCCCTTCCTCTGCGCGTGGGCGCTGTTCCAACCGTGGATGGCCTTCTCCACCGCGTCACGAGCCTCGGGGACATCGGACGGCGAAGCGATCATCGCCCTGAGCACGGTAGCGGTATACGGCATGAGCAGAAGGCTACGCGCCGACACCGACAACACGACGAGGTTCTACGCCCCGAAGCGTTAGCGACAGTGACTGTCCATCTCGATCATCGCGCAGCGGATCGGCATGCGATACGAGCAGGTAAGGGACGATTTAGGCAGGATCGCACGCCTGGGCAGTTCCTTCACCGCCGCTTGCCGTCCCGGGTTCGGCGTGCTCATGGACCGTTTGACACCACTACCGGGATTCGCGTCTCAAGCGGTCGGGTGGTTCACGTCTGTTGGCAGAGGTCAGAAGCAATCTAGGCGCGTGCGGGACCGCAGCGCAGATGATGTTGCCGATGGGGGTACCGGCCAGATCGGCATGATCAACCAAGGAATAGCCGCACGTAGGGGCCGTATTGGGGCCGCCGATGGCTCTCCCGACTCACTACAGGGAGTGGTCTGTCGAAGGTGTTCATGGGTTTAGGTCGATCTAGGTGGGTGTTGAAGTGATGAGGGCGGGATAGCGTGCGGAGTGGCCAGCCTGGTTGCCCGTGGTGTTCCCCGGGCGTCCTCCGAACGAAGCCGGCCACCGCGTCCAAGGGCGACCTCGGGCCCGGTGAGGCCGCGGCGGCGCGGCGGCCCCGGGCCGGTCGGTGAGCTCGTGCCCGAGGGCCGCGGCCGTGATCATGATGCGGGCATGAACTCGCCTGCCGGTAGGGCGCCGGTTTCGCTGGTGGAGTCGGGGATCACGGAGCGTGTCATTAGGGTTCCGCCGCGCTGGGCGATGTAGGCCAGCGCCATGTCCCGTGCCCGGGCGCCGTGCCCGGTGTGTACCGGCATGACGCCGCGGCGGTCGGCACGGTCAATGCCGTACTGGGTGATCACCGCGGCCGTCACCTCGGTGTCATAGCCGAATTCGAATACCCGCATTACGCGGTCGTCGTCACCGCGGGTTTCGGTGATTACCCGGCGCCGGTGCGCATCAAAGATCAGCTTGGTGATCGTGGCGTACACGTCCTCATGCATGATCGGGATACCTACGCGCAGGCGTTGCGCGGGGATTTCCGCGTCATACCAGACGGTGTCATCCGGTGAAACAACCATGATCCCCTCCGTTTCTGTTCGCGGGCGGGCCGTTTCTGATATTCGGTGTCCCGCCGTTTGGTGGGCTACCTCTATTGAATCTCGCGTGCCGGTGAAGTCAACCCCTGAATTGGGTGTGATTTACCGGCTGGCCGGCATGTCAACTAGGTAAGGGACTCCAGCCCTTAAGGGCTGGGGAAAAGATGCGGCACCCCCTTGACCCGGGGGTGCCGCAGAGCGAACGTCGTGGGTGAATCACCAAATGCGGGATTCACCTCGGGGAAACGCCCGAAATCGCGAATCCCGCCCCTCGCACCGAAATGGGGATTCTTAATGGTCTCGGAGATTGTGGTGACGGCGGCTGACGTGGAGGCGTTCCGCGCGGCGCCGGGAAACGTGTACCTGATCTACGACGGCGCCGTTGTGCGGGTCGTGCCGCAGGTCAGCGCGGAACGGGATTACCCGGGCGCGTTCGTGATCACCACGCGGCAGGACCTACCCGCCCTCGACCCGGGCGCCGAAGCCTACCCGGCGTCCTTCCTCGCCGAGTTGCTGACCGCGTTCGCTGATGACCGGTACGCCGAGTACCGGAAGGAGCTGAAATGATCTCGACATCGCTGACCACACCCGCGCAGCCGGACATCCCTATTCCGGCGGTACGGCACTGGCACATCACCGAGTCCGATGCCGGGTACCTGCCCGAAGCCGAACCGGTCACCGTTGATGACGGTGAGATGGCGCTGGACGTCCTGGCGCATCTGCTGGCCGATTGGGCGCAGACCTGCGATGACCCCGAAGATTGCGATGCGACATACGCCGAGGGGCGCTCCGAGCAGCTGTGCACCTGCAAGAAGGGTGAGCGTTCGGCCGAACACCATGACGCGCTGATCAAGGTCGCGGACGGCCGTGGAATGTGCGAGCAGATCGGCGACCGGGTCTTCGAGCTGATCCCTTGCCAAGACATGGAGTGCCTCAAATATTGCCCGGATGCCGATTGCGGCACCGTGACCCCGGTCGGTGACACCGACATCCGCTGCTGGTGCTGCGGCGCCCGCTATGTCGACGGGGAGACGTGCGGCTGGTTGGCTTGAAGGCGCCGGCGGGCGCCGATGCAGGCGCCCGGGGTGATGCCCTCGGGCAGGCCACCACCCCGGGCGCCCTGGCCTCCGGGGAGCCACCTCGATCTTCCCGGCCTGCCCGGCCGTTAGCGCGCCGGGCCAGGTACCCGGCGGGCGGTGGCAGCCCGCCTTCGCCGTGTGTGCAATGGTCACCAGTCGAAGGCGGTGCATACCGGGCCGCATAGTCCGCGGTCATGCGGGCCGCCGGGCGCGAAATGCGCGCGTATCTCCTCGTGCTGCCGCTGCGGTCGCGTATCCCGGGCGCTGCGGTGATTGGCGCGGCGTGGTGGCGCGCCCTCGTGCAACTGATCACACCGTGGGCACTGCCCGTAGGGCAGCCGACGCCCGAACGGCAACGGCTCGTGAGTGTGATCGACCAGCCCGCGTGCGGCGCGGTCGGCGCGCCGTGCATCACAGCGCGGGCACTGGCCGGGCGGCCGCAATGGGCTGAACGGCTCTACCACGTGGTTGTGTGTCACTTTGCCCTGCGGCTGCTGGTCTGTATGTTTTTCGTTACTCATTGCTTCGCTCCTTTCGCGCTGTGGTGCTTTTCGGCCGCCGGCTCCGCTGTTTCGGGAGGTATGGGTCGATCGAACCTCGTTCCGTGGGCAAGTCAAGACGATTCGGCCAGTTTTGTGGTGAGTTGCGTCGACCCAAAGGTAAGGCGGCCCAGCCGTGAAGGGCAGGACTGGAAATCGACGCCTTCTCCGCCGGCGCGGGACTTGACTGGTCGGCGTTTGTCGAGATAGAGAGCGTGATCGTCCCGAGGCCGGCGGGTTAGGGTGTCCAGCCGTTTGGGTTACCGAGAATCCCGCGAAATTCTATTGCGAGGCCGTTAGGGCAGAGCGATGGTCGAGGTCCGAACGCCAAAGGGGAACGGCACCAGGAAATGGTGCGCCCCCGGTAGGGAAGGAGCCGAATGATGGCGCAGGAAAACACCACCGCCCTGGCCGGTGCCGAAATGGCCCACGGCGGCCGCACGACGCCCGAGGACATTGCGTCCGGTACCGGTACCGACCGCCGCAACGACGGCCCGGCAGCGGCCGTCGTGGCCGCGCTGACGGCCGACCCGGGCAGCACGGTGGCCGCCATCGCGCGGGCGGCCGGGGTGTCCAAGAACACCGCCCGCAAGGCGCTGCTGGAGCTGGAAACCCAGGAGCTGGCGGTGCGCACGGCGGGCGGCCGTACCGGCGGCAAGCGCGCCGCTGACACCTGGCACCCCGCCCCGATCGCACACGAGGAGCACCAGCAGGACGACCCCCCGGTCACCCCGGAAGCCGACCACCCGGAAGCCGACACGGCGCCTGTGGACACCGCCCCCGCCGACGGCGGAGCCGAGGCCGGTGAACAGGAGGCGCCCGCGTCCCAGCCGGACGAGGCCGCGTCCACCGTCGACGCCGAGCCGGACTCGGCCGACCAGGAGGAGTCGACCGATGAGGAATCGGCCGAGGAAGAGGGGATGGAGGCCGCCGCGGTGGAGGAGGCGAACGAGGCGCTGACCGAGCTGCGCCAGGCCATGGAGGCGGTGACGGCGGCGCTGGCTGCCGGTGACCGCGACGCCGCGCGTACGTCGGTGGAGGCGGTGTACACCGGGTCGGGCAAGGCGCGCCGCCTGGTCCGCGCCGCGGCGGGCGGCCGTCGCCGTACCGTCTCGGGCCGGGCCCGGTCCCAGCCCGGGGAACTGCGCCGCAAGGTGGCCGACCACCTGACCGGCTACCCCGGTAGCGAGTTCACCCCGCACGAGATCGGCAAGGTGATCGGGCACTCGGCCGGTGCGGTGGCCAACGCCCTGGACCGTCTGGTCAACGATGGCGAGGCCGAGCAGACCTGCGAACGCCCTCGCCGCTTCATCGCCACCCACCCCGCCACCCAGCCCGGCAGCCAGGCGCCCGTCCCCGACGAGCC
>NZ_SMLC01000014.1 GCF_004349245.1 Actinomadura sp. 6K520
GGTCGAGGACGAGCTGGCGGGGGGTGCCCGAGCCGTCCGGGAAGATCGTGCGGAGCGACTCGTGCCGGGCCACCACGTCCCCGAGCGCGTCGCGCAGCGCGCCGAGGTCGAGCGCCCCGTCGAGCCGCAGCGCGATCGGCATGTTGAACGTCGCCCCGCCGCTCGACGAGGCGCCCTCGAGCCGGTTCAGGAACCAGAGCCGCTGCTGCGCGTACGACAGCGGCACGACGGCGGGCCGCTCGGCCCGCGTCAGCGGCGGGCGGACGTCGCCGGGCGCGTCCGCGAGCCGCTCGGCGAGGCGCGCGGGTGTCGGCGCCTCGAACAGCGCGCGGACGGGCAGTTCCACCCCCAGCGCGGAGCGGATCCGGCTGACGAGGCGGGTCGCGGTGAGCGAGTCGCCGCCGAGGTCGAAGAACCCGTCGTCCACGCCGGCCTTCGGGACGTGCTTCACGCTGGGAGGCGACCCCCCAGACCCCCCGGCGACTACTCCGAGGACCTCGGCGAACAGCCCGCAGAGGATCTCCTCCTGCGGGGAGCGCGGCGCGCGGCCGGCGGACGCGCCGCCGCCGGGGGCGGGCAGCGCGGCGCGGTCGAGCTTGCCGTTGACGGTGAGCGGCAGCGCGTCCAGGACGGTGAGCGCCGGGATCATGTGGTCGGGCAGCCGCTCGGCCGCGTACCGCCGCACCGCCGCGACGTCGACGTCCGCGCCGACGAGGTAGCCGGCGAGGCGCCGGTCGCCGGGGCGGTCCTCGCGGACGACGACGGCGGCCTGGGCGACGCCGTCGCAGCCGCACAGCACGTTCTCGATCTCGCCGGGCTCGACCCGGAAGCCGCGGATCTTGACCTGGTCGTCGGCGCGGCCGAGGTACTCGATCGTCCCGCCGGGGAGCCACCGGGCCAGGTCGCCGGTGCGGTACATGCGGTCGCCCGGCGCGCCGAACGGGTCGGCGGTGAAGCGCTCGGCGGTCAGCCCGGGGCGGCCGAGGTAGCCGCGTGCGAGCTGCGCGCCCGCGAGGTACAGCTCGCCGGGGACGCCGATCGGGGCGGGCTGCAGCGCGGCGTCCAGCACGTAGGCGCGGGTGCCCCGGTACGGTCCGCCGATCGAGGGGCGCGCGGCGTCCGCGACGACCTGGTTCATCGTGTCGATCGTGGATTCGGTCGGCCCGTAGAAGTTGCGCGCGGTGAGGCCGGGGACGGCGCGCAGGTCCGTCCACAGGGCTTCGCCGACGGCCTCGCCGCCGAGGAGGAGCTGCGCGGGGCGGTGCCGCCCGTCATCGTCCAGCAGGCCCGCCTCGCGCAGGGAGCTGAAGTGCGACGGGGTGGTGTTCACCAGGTCGATCCGCGCCTCCGCCACGTACGCGGTGTACGCCGCCACGTCGCGGCGGGTGTCGTCGTCGACGAGGTGCAGCTCGTGGCCGTACATCATCCACAGCAGGCCCATCCACGACGTGTCGAACGAGAACGACGCCAGGTGCGCGAACCGCATCCTGCGGCCGCCGGCGGCCTCGATCGCCGGGTCGAAGAAGGTCTCCCGGTGCGCCTCGAAGTAGTTCAGCACGCCCGTGTGCGGGACGGTCACGCCCTTGGGCAGCCCGGTCGAACCCGACGTGTAGATGACGTACGCGGCGTTGCCGGTGCGCAGCGGCCGGACCCGGTCGGCGTCGGCCGGGTCGTGCGCGGGCCGCCCGGAGGTGTCCGGGAGGCCGCCGGGCCCGATGACGAGGGCGGGCCGGCAGTCGTCCAGCATGTGGCCGATGCGGGCGGGCGGGTACTCGGGGTCGACCGGGACGTAGGCCGCGCCCGCCTTCAGCACGCCCAGGATCGCCACGACGATCTCGGGGGTGCGCGGCAGGACCAGCGCGACGCGGTCCTCGGGGCCGATCCCCCGCGCGATCAGCTCGTGCGCGAGCAGGTTCGCGCGCTCGTTCAGCTCCGCGTAGCTCAGGCGGGCGCCCCCGCAGACGAGGGCGACCTCGTCCGGGGTGCGGGCCGCCTGCCGCTCGAACAGGTCCGGGAGCGTGCCGGCCGGGACGTCGGCGCCCGTGTCGTTCCACGCGGCGAGGGCCGCGCGTTCGGTGCCGGACGGGAGGTCCACGGTGCCGACCGGCTGCCCGGCGTCCTCGGCGAACGCCTCCAGGAAGCGGCGGACACGGGCGAGCAGCGCCTCGACGACGGGCCGCTCGTACACGTCGGGCCGGTAGTGCAGCAGCAGCGAGAGCCGCTCGCCGGGGGCGGCGACGAACGACAGGGGGAAGTGCGTCGCGTCGTAGGAGTCGGCCGCGGCGATGCGGACGCCGTTGAGGGAGCCGTCCATCGACGCGGGGTCGAACGGGTAGTTCTCCAGGACCGTCATCGTGTCGAACAGCGCGCCGCCGTGTCCCGCCACCCGCTGGATGTCGGTGAGGCCCAGGTGGTGGTGGGCGAGGAGCTCGGTCTGCTCGTCCTGGAGGCGTTCCAGGAGGGTGCCGAGCGGCTCGTCCATCCGGTACCGGACGCGGATCGGGAGCGTGTTGATGAACAGCCCGATCATCTGCTCGATGCCGGGCAGCTCGGGCGGGCGGCCCGAGACGGTCGCGCCGAACACCACGTCGTTCGAGCCGAGGAGCCGGCCCAGGACCAGCCCCCAGGCGCCCTGCAGGACGGTGCTCAGCGTGACGCCGTGGCGGCGTGCCGCGCGGGTGAGGCGCCGGGTGGTGCGCTCGTCCAGCTCGGTGATGGTCCGCTCCGGCGGCCGCGGTTCCCGCCCGGCGGCCTCGGGGGCGACGAGGCTGGGCCCGGCCACGCCGTCGAGGGCGCGGCGCCACGCGTCCTCGGCGGCCGCGCGGTCCTGCCCGGCGAGCCACGCCAGGTAGTTCTTGTAGGGGGTGACGCGGGGCATCCCGGTGTCGTGGCCGCCCTGCATGTAGAGCAGGAACAGCTCGGTGGCCAGAATCGGCGTGGACCAGCCGTCCAGCAGGATGTGGTGGTTGGTGAAGATCAGCCGGTGCCGCCCGGGTCCCGTCCGGACGAGGACGAACCGCAGCAGCGGCGGCGCGGTCATGTCGAAGCCGCGCGCCCGCTCCCGCACCACGATGGCGTCGGCCTCGGCCTCGGACGCGCTCACCTCCTCCCACGGCAGGTCGACCGTGCGGGGGATCACCTGGACGGGACGCGACAGGTCCTCGTGCCAGAACGCGGCCCGCAGGTTCGGGTGCCGGCGCAGCAGGGTCTCGGCGGCGGTCCGCAGCGCGGGGACGTCCAGCGGCCCTTCGAGGTCGAGGACGAACTGGGCCGTGTAGACGTCGGAGTCGCCGGCGTCGAAGAGGGCATGGAAGAAGAACCCCTGCTGCAACGGCGACAGCGGCAGGATGTCTTCTAGGTCGCCCCGGTTCAATGCTGCCGCCTCCATGCGTTCTGTAGCTTGTCGATCTCGCCCTGGTCCAGTTCCACGAGCAGGTCCGACGGGGTGAACCCGCCGGTCCCGCCCGACTCGACGTCGGCGACGAGCCCGCGCAGCGCGGTGCACCAGCCCTCGGCCAGCTCGCGGACGTCGCCGCCGTCGAGCAGGCCGCCCGGCCACGTCCACGTCGCGGACAGCACGGGGCCGCCGGGCAGGTCGCGGGTGACGGCGTTGATCTCCAGGACGTGCGCCAGCGGCATCCGGGGGGCCTCGCCGGGGGGCAGCTCCTCGGACGCGAGCGTCCAGTCGCCGCCCTCCTCCCCGCCGTCGACGCGGCCGAGGTAGTTGAACGCGAGCTGCGCGGGCGGCGCCGCGGCCAGCTCCTCGGCGGCCTCGCCGCCCCCGTGGCGCAGGAGCCCGTAGCCGATGCCGTCGCCGGGGACGGCCCTGAGCTGCTCCTTCACCTTCTTGATGGCCGCGCCGCCGGCCGCGTTCCCGGCGTCCAGCCGGACGGGGTGGATCGAGGTGAACCAGCCGGCGGTGCGGGAGACGTCGACGCCGGGCACGGCGTCCGTGCGGCCGTGGCCCTCCAGGTCGACCAGGACGCCGGTACCGCGCCCGCCGCGGTGCCGCCGCCACTGCGCGACGGCGAGGGCCAGGCCGGTGAGGAGGACGTCGTTGGCGCGTCCGTGGAACGCGGCGGGCACCTCGGTGAGCAGCGGCCCGGTGACGTCCGCGGGCAGGTCGACGGTCAGCGAGCGGGCGCGCGCCGCGATGTCCGCGCGCGGGTCGAGCGCGCGTTCCGCGAGTCTCTGCGGCGGGCCGTCCACGATGTCGAGCCAGTCCTCCAGCTCGTCGTCGTCCCGCTCGGACGCGGTGAGCTTCTGCGCCCAGCGGCGGAACGACGTCCCGGACGGCTGGAGCTCTCCCCCGGCCCAGGCCGTGACGAGGTCGGGCAGGAGGATCCGCCAGGACACGCCGTCCACGACGAGGTGGTGCAGGACGACGAGGAGGCGGCCCTGGTCGGTGCCCGCGTCGAACCAGACGAGCTGCGCGACCGTCCCCTCCCGCGGGTCGAGCCGGTCGCGGGCCGCCGTGGCCTGCTCGGTGACGACGGCCTGGAGCTTGTCGGCGTCGAGGCCCGCGACGTCGACGCGGGTGACGAGGCCGGCGGCGTCGCAGGCGCCGGACTGCCGGACGACGGGCTGCCAGCGGTCGCCGTCCACGTCGAGCCGCAGCCGGAGGACGTCGTGGTGGTCCATGAGCGTCCGGAGGGCGTCCGCCAGCCGGCCGGTGCCGAGATCCGGCGGCGTGCGCAGCAGCATCGCCTGGTGGAAGCCGCTGATCAGCGCGGCGTCGCCGGCCACCCGGTCGCGCAGCCACGCGACGATCGGGGTGACCGGTACCGGGCCGGTCCCCGCGCCGGGGGCCTCGGCCTCGATCTCCTCGCCCTCGCCCACCGGCCGCGCGGTGGCGGCCAGTTCCTCGACGGTCTGGTGCTGGAACACGTCGCGGGGGGTGATGACCAGGCCCGACTGCCGGGCGCGGGAGACGAGCTGGATCGCGATGATGGAGTCGCCGCCGAGGTCGAAGAACCCGTCGTCGATCCCGACCCGCGCCAGCCCGAGGACCTCGGCGAACAGGCGGGAGAGGGTCTCCTCCTCGGCGGTGCGGGGCGCGCGGGACGACACCTTCGCGGTGAGGTCGGGGGCGGGCAGCGCCGCGCGGTCCAGCTTGCCGTTGACGGTGAGCGGGAGGGCGTCCAGCTCGACGACCACGGCCGGGACCATGTGATCGGGAAGGTCCTTCGCGGCGAACCGGCGCAGCTCGGCGGAGTCGACGCCGCTCCCGGCGCCCGTCCCGACGACGACGTAGGCGACCAGGCGGTCGTCCCGAACGAGCACGGCGACGTCGGACACCGCGTCGTGCCGGGCCAGGACCGCCTCGATCTCGCCCGGCTCGATGCGGAAGCCGCGCAGCTGCACCTGCTGGTCGCTGCGGCCCAGGTATTCGAGGCGGCCGTCGTTCAGCCGGCGGCCGACGTCGCCCGTCCGGTACATGCGGGTGCCCGGCTCACCGAACGGGTCGGCGACGAAGCGTTCCGCCGACATCCCCGGCCGGTGGAGGTAGCCGCGCGCCAGGCCCGCGCCCGCCACGTACAGCTCACCTGCCACACCGGGCGGGACGGGCTGGAGGCGGTCGTCCAGGACGTACAGCCTGAGGTCCGGGATGCCTACGCCGATGAGGCTGCCGGGCGCGGTCGCCGCATACGCGCGGTCGAGCGCGATGTAGGAGACGTGCACGGTGGTCTCGGTGATCCCGTACATGTTGACCAGCGTCGGCGCGTCCTCGGCGTGCCGCGAGTACCAGTCTTCGAGACGCCCCAGTTCGAGGGCCTCGCCGCCGAAGACGATGTAGCGCAGCGCCAAGTCGGAGCCGGGGTCGTCCCTGTCGGCCGCCATCAGCTGGTAGAAGGCCGAAGGAGTCTGGTTCAGGACGGTGACACACTCGTCCACCAGCAGTTTCAGGAAGTCCTGCGGCGAACGCGAGGTCAGGTACGGGACGACAACGAGGCGCCCGCCGTACAAGAGCGAACCCCACAGCTCCCACACCGTGAAGTCGAAGGCGTAGGAGTGGAACAGAGTCCACACGTCGTCGGGGCCGAAGTCGAACCACTGCTCGGTCGACCGGAGCAACCGCACCACGTTCTGGTGCGGAACCACAACGCCCTTGGGGCGGCCCGTCGAACCGGAGGTGTAGATAACGTACGCCGGGTGCTCCGGGTCGATGGCGACGCCGAGGTTGCCGTCGTCGTATCCGGTGGCGTCCAGGTCGTCCGGGCCGAGGGTCAGGACCGGCCGGGCGTCCTCCACCATGTACGCGATGCGGTCCTCGGGGTAGTCCGGGTCGATAGGCACGTACGCCGCGCCCGCCTTCAGCACCGCGAGGATCGCCACCACCAGATCCGCCGAACGCGGCAGCGACAGCGCCACGAAGCGCTCGGGGCCCACTCCCCGCTCGACCAGGCGGCGCGCCAGGCGGTTGGCCTTCGCGTTCACCTCGCCGTACGTCCACGACACACCGCCGCACGTCACCGCGGGCGCGTCCGGGCGCGCCGCCGCCTGCGCCTCGAACAGCGCGGGGATCGTGCTCCGCTCCGCCACCGGGGCCCGTCCCCCGGCCCAGTCACCGAGGATCTCGGCGCGCTCGTCCCCGGACAGGACGTCGGCCGCGCCGATCGGCGCGTCGGGGTCGGCGAGCAGCGACGCCAGATACCGCTCGAAGCGCTCGATGAGCCGCCGCGCCGTGGCCGGGTCGTACAGGTCGAGCGCGTACTCCAGCTCGCCGTCGAGGCCGTCCGCGCGCTCGGTGAGGATCATCAGCAGGTCGAAGCGGGCGACGCCCGCGGTCAGCGGCTCCACCTCGGCGCTGAACCCCGGCATCTCCAGCCGCGCCTCGGGGTTGTTCTGGAACGTGAGCCCCACCTGGAACAGCGGGTGCCGGGCCAGGTGGCGCGGCGGGTTCAGCACCTCGACGAGCCGCTCGAACGGCACGTCCTGGTGCGCGTACGCGGCGAGGTCGGTCTCCCGCACCCGCCCGACGAGCTCGCGGAACGTCGGGTCCCCCGACGTGTCGGTGCGGAAGACGAGCATGTTGACGAACATGCCGACGAGATCGTCCAGGGCATCGTCCGTGCGGCCCGCGATCGGCGACCCGATCGGCACGTCGGTCCCGGCGCCGAGCCTGGTCAGCAGCCCCGCGAACGCCGCCTGGGCGACCATGAACGGGCTGGCGCCGGTCTCGCGGGCGAGGGCCAGCAGCCGCCCGTGGACGTCGGGGCCGAGGCGGAAGCGGGCCGTGCCGCCCCGGTAGGACGCCTGCGCCGGGCGCGGCCGGTCGGCGGGCAGCCGCAGCTCCTCCGGCAGCCCGGCCAGGGCGTCCCGCCAGTAGGCGATCTGCCGGGAGATCAGGCTGTCCGGGTCGTCCTCGGAACCGAAGAGGTCCTGCTGCCAGAGCGTGTAGTCGGCGTACTGCACGGGCAGCGGCGCCCACCGCGGCGCGTTCCCGCCGGCGCGCGCCGCGTAGGCGGTGATCACGTCGCGGGCCAGCGGCGCCATCGACCACCCGTCGCCCGCGATGTGGTGCATGAGCAGCAGCGCGACGTGCTCGTCCGGCCCGAGCCGGAACAGGTGGGTGCGCAGCGGCGGCTCGGCGGAGATGTCGAAGGCGTACCCGGCGGCCATGGCGAGCCGCGTCGGCAGCTCCGCCTCCGTCGTGTCGGCGACCTCCAGCTCGGGACGGGCCGCGGCCGGGTCCAGGACGAGCTGGCGCGGCACTCCCCCGCTGTCGGGCAGGACCGTGCGGAGCGTCTCGTGCCGCTCGACGACGTCGCCGATGGCGGCGCGGAGGGCGGCCACGTCCAGGGAGCCGCGGATGCGCAGCGCGGTCGGCATGTTGTAGGTGGCCGACGGCCCCTCGAACCGGTTGAGGAACCACAGCCGCTGCTGCGCGTACGACGGCGGGACCACCGCGGGACGCTCACGCGGTTCCAGCACCGGGCGTCCGGGCTCGTGCCGCGCGCCGCGCCCGAGCAGGGCGGCGAGGCCCGCGACGGTCGGCGCCTCGAACAGCGCGCGGACCGGCAGCTCCACGTCGAGGACGCGGCGGACGCGGCTCACGACCCGCATCGCGATGAGCGAGTTGCCGCCGAGCGCGAAGAAGTCGTCGTCGGCGCCGACCCGCTCGACGCCGAGGAGGTCGGCGAACACCGCGGCGACGGCCTCCTCCGCCGCGCCGGAAGGGGCGCGGTACGCGGTCACCGGGGCGGCGGCGAGCTCCGGCTTCGGCAGGGCCTTGACGTCGACCTTGCCGTTCGGGGTGAGCGGCATGTCGTCCAGGACGACGATGGCCGCGGGCACCATCGACTCCGGCAGGCTCTCCCGGATGTGCGCGCGCAGTGCCTCCGGGTCGGGCGCCTGGCCCGGCGCGGCGACCACGTACGCGACGAGCCGCTTCTCCACCGGCCCTTCGACCACGGGCTCCTCGGCCACGGATCCCTCGACCACGGACCCCTCGACCGCCTCGGCCGCGCCGGGGAGATCGAGCCCCCCGACGGTGACGGCGGCGCCGGAGTCGACGGCGGCCTCCAGCGTCCGCCGGAACCAGCCGGCGAGGCGCTCGGCGGTGTCCCGGTCGAACAGGTCGAGGGCGTATTCGAGGGTTCCCGCCAGCCCGCCCCCGCCGTCGCGGGCGTCCTCCAGCAGGAACTCCAGGTCGAACTTGGCGACCCCGGCGTCCACCGGCTCGACGGCGACGTTCAGGCCGGGCAGCTCGACGGACGCCTCGGGGTTGTTCTGCAGGGTCAGCATGACCTGGAACAGCGGATGCCGGGAAAGCGACCGCACCGGGTTCAGCACCTCGACGAGCCGCTCGAACGGCACGTCCTGGTGCGCGTAGGCGGCGAGGTCGGTGTCGCGGACGCGGGCGAGCAGCTCCGCGAACGACGGGTCGCCGGAGGTGTCGGTCCGCAGCACCAGCGTGTTGACGAACACGCCGACCAGGTCGTCCAGGGCCTCGTCGGTGCGGCCCGCGACCGGCGACCCGATCGGCACGTCGGTCCCGGCGCCGAGCCGGGTGAGCAGCGCGGCGAGCGCGGCCTGCAGGACCATGAACACGCTGACCTGGTGGTCGCGGGCGAGCGCGCGCAGCCCGTCCGCCAGGTCGGCGGGGATCTCGAACGGGACCTGCGCGCCCCGGTAGGACGCGCGGTCGGGCCGCGGCCGGTCGGCCGGCAGCCGGATCTGGTCGGGCAGCCCGGCGAGGGCGTCCTTCCAGTAGGCGATCTGCCGCGCGGCGAGGCTCGCCGGGTCGCGCTCGGAACCGAGCAGCTCCCGCTGCCAGAGGGCGTAGTCGGCGTACTGGACGGGCAGCGGCGCCCACTCGGGGGCGCCGCCGTCGCGGCGGGCCAGGTACGCGGTGATCACGTCGCGGGCCAGCGGCGCCATCGACCAGCCGTCGCCCGCGATGTGGTGCATGACGATCAGCAGGAGGTGCTCGTCCGCGCCGAGCCGGTACAGGTGCGCGCGGAGCGGCAGCTCGTTCGCCAGGTCGAAGCCGCGCGTGGCGTCCATGAACAGGGTGCCCGGCACGTCGTCGATCTCCCCGGCCGTCAGCACCGGGTCGGCCTCGCCGGGCGCCAGGACGACCTGGTGCGGCTCGCCGTCGGCGTCGCCGAACAGCGTCCGCAGCGACTCGTGCCGGGCGACGACGTCGCGCAGCGCCTCCCGCATCGCGGCGTGGTCGATCGCGCCGGTCAGCCGCAGCGGGATCGGCATGTTGTAGGTGGCGGTGAGCCCTTCGAGCCGGTTCAGGAACCAGAGCCGCTCCTGCGCGTGGGACACCGGCAGCGGGTCGGGACGCTCGGCGGGCCGCAGCGGCGGGCGCTCGGCGGCCGTCGCGGAGGCGATGTGCTCGGCGAGGCCCGCGACGGTCGGGGTCTCGAACAGCGCCCGCACCGGCAGCTCCACGTCCAGCGCGGCGCGGGCGCGGGCGACGACGCGGGTCGCCTTCAGCGAGTCGCCGCCGAGGTCGAAGAACCCGTCGTCGACGCCGACCCGGTCCAGGCCGAGGACGTCGGCGAAGATCCCGCAGAGGATCTCCTCGCGGGCGTCGCGCGGGCCGCGGGCGGTGAGCGACGCGGAGAGGTCCGGCTCCGGCAGCGCGGCGCGGTCGAGCTTGCCGTTCGGGTTCAGCGGCATCGCGTCCAGCACGACGATCGCGGACGGCACCATGTAGTCCGGCAGCGTCTTCGCGACGAACGCGCGCAGCTCCGCGGGCTCGACGCGGCCGCCCGGGGCCCCGACGACGTATCCGGCGAGGACGGTGTCGCCGACCGCGTCGCGGCGGGCGACGACGACGCTCTGCGTCACCGCCGGGTGGTCCGACAGCGCCGTCTCGATCTCGCCCAGCTCGATCCGGAACCCGCGGACCTTCACCTGGTGGTCGAGGCGGCCGAGGTACTCGATGTGCCCGCCGCGGTTCCAGCGGACCAAGTCGCCCGTCCGGTACATCCGCTCCCCCGGCCCGCCGAACGGGCACGCGACGAACCGGTCGGCGGTCAGGGCGGGGCGGCGCAGGTAGCCGCGCGCCAGCCCGTCCCCGGACACGTACAGCTCCCCGGGCACGCCGACCGGGACGGGACGCAGCCGCTCGTCCAGCACGTAGGCGCGGGTGTTGGCCATCGGGCGGCCGATCGGGGCGTGGCCCTCGGTGTTGCCGTCGTCGTACCAGCCGGTGACGAAGACGGTCGCCTCGGTGGGGCCGTAGATGTTGGAGATCCGCGCGTCCGGCAGCAGCGCCCGCAGGTCCCGGACGAGCTGCGGCGGCAGCGCCTCGCCGCCGAGCGCCACGTCGCCGGCGTCCAGGCGGAACCCGCCGTCCGGCCCGCCGCGGGACAGCAGTACCGCGACCGCGGAGGGCACGCCGCTGATCAGCGACCCGGACCAGCCGCCGCGCTCGGCGATCTCCAGCAGGTCGCGGACGACCTCGATCTCCCCGCCGATCGTGAGCGGCACCAGCCACTCGAACACCGACACGTCGAAGTTGAGGGACGTGGAGAACAGGACGCGGCGCATCCGGTCGGGGCCGTAGCTCGCCATCGACTCGGCGCAGAAGTCCACGACGTTCGCGTGGGAGATCACGACGCCCTTGGGGCGGCCCGTCGAACCGGACGTGTAGATGACGTACGCCGGGTTGCCGGGGCGCAGGGGCCGGACGCGCTCGGCGTCGGTGACGTCCTTCCCCGAGTACCCGTCGAGGGACAGCGCGTCGAGTTCGATACGGGGCGTCCCGCCGGGCAGCTCCACCGAACGGGTCGTGATGACGCAGGCCGGGGCGGCGTCCTCCAGCATGTAGGCGATCCGATCGGCGGGGTACGCCGGGTCGATCGGCTGGTATCCGGCGCCCGCCTTGAGGACGGCCAGCGCCGCGGCCACCAGGTCGGCGTCGCGGGGCAGGGCGAGGGCGACGAAGTCCTCGGGGCCGACGCCGTGCTCGATGAGGCACCGGGCCAGGCGGTTCGCGCGGTCGTTCAGCTCGGCGTAGCCGAGCCGGGCGCCGCCCGCGATGACGGCGCTGGCGTCCGGTGTCCGGGCGGCCTGCGCCTCGAACAGCTCCGGGACGACGCCGGCCGCGACGGGCAGCCGGGTGTCGTTCCAGACGTTCAGCAGCGTGTCGCGTTCGGCGTCGTCCAGCAGGTCGACGGCGCTGAGCGGCAGCGACGGGTCGGCGGCGACCTGCGCGAGGAGCCGCTCCAGCCCGGCCGCCATCGACGCGGCGGTCTCCGGGTCGAACAGGTCCAGCGCGTACTCCAGCCGGCACTCGATCCCGGCCGGGTCGCCGGCGGCGTCGTGCCGCTCGTCGACGAGGAGGGCGAGGTCGAAGCGGGACACGCCCGGGTCGACGGGCTCCAGCGCGACGGTGAGGCCCGGCAGCTCGACCCGCGCGGACGGGTCGTTCTGCATCGAGATCATCACCTGGAACAGCGGGTGCCGCGCCATCGACCGCTGCGGGTTGAGCACCTCGACGAGCCGCTCGAACGGCACGTCCTGGTGTGCGTAGGCGGCCAGGTCGCCGTCGCGGACGCGGGCGAGCAGCTCCGCGAACGACGGGTCGCCGGAGGTGTCGGTCCGCAGCACCAGCGTGTTGACGAACACGCCGACCAGGTCGTTCAGGGCCTCGTCGGTGCGGCCCGCGACCGGTGAGCCGATCGGCACGTCGGTCCCGGCGCCGAGCCGGGTGAACAGCCCGGCGAGCGCCGCCTGCACCACCATGAACATGCTGGCGCGGTGCTCGCGGCCGAGCGCGGCCAGCGCGGCGTGCAGGCCGGGCGGCAGGGCGAACGCGTGCTGGGCGCCCCGGTAGGTGGCGCGTGCCGGGCGGGGCCGGTCGGCGGGCAGGCTCAGCTCTTCGGGAATCCCGGCGAGAGCCGTCCGCCAGTACGCGAGCTGCCGGGCGACGACGCTGCCCGGGTCGGTCTCGTCCCCGAGGACCTCGCGCTGCCAGACGGAGTAGTCGGCGTACTGGACCGGCAGCGGCGCCCACCGCGGCTCCTCCCCGGCGGCGCGGGCGGCGTAGGCCGTGATGAGGTCGGCGGCGAGCGGCTCCATCGACCAGCCGTCACCGGCGATGTGGTGCAGCACCAGCAGGAGCAGGTGGTCGTCGTCGGCGATCCGGAAGACGTGCGCGCGGACGGGCGCCTCGGCGGCCAGGTCGAACCCGCGGGTCGCCGCCGCGAACACGGCCGCGTCGAGGCCGGCGGGGTCGCAGTCGGCGATCTCGGGCTCGGGGCGGATCTCGTCCAGCGTGAGGATCCGCTGGTAGGGCTCCCCCTCGACCTCCGTGAACACGGTGCGCAGCGCCTCGTGCCGCGCCATCACGTCGCGCATCGCGGCGCGGACGGCGGCCAGGTCGAACGCACCGGTCAGCCGCAGCGGGACAGGGATGTGGTAGGTCGCCGAAGGGCCTTCGAGGTCGTGGATGAACCACAGCCGCCGCTGCGCGTACGAGACGGGGACGAGCCCCGGGCGGTCGGCCGGGACGAGCTCGGGCCTGGCGTCCGGGCCGGTCCCCGCCAGCAGTTCCGCGAGGGACGCGACGGTCGGCGCCTCGAACAGGGCGCGGACGGCCAGGTCGGCGTTCAGCGCCGAGCGGGCGCGGGACACCACGCGGGTGGCCTTGAGGGAGTCGCCGCCGAGGTCGAAGAAGTTGTCGTCGACGCCGACCCGCTCCACGCCGAGCACCTCGGCGAACGCCGCGCACAGGATCTCCTCGCGGGCGTCGCGCGGGCCGCGGCCCGCGGCGGCCGGGGCCGGGCCGGGCTCGGGCAGCGCCGCGCGGTCGAGCTTGCCGTTCGGGTTCAGCGGCATCGCGTCCAGCACGACGATCGCGGACGGCACCATGTACTCGGGCAGCACCGCCGCGACGGACCGCTTCAGCTCGGCGGGGCCGGCGCCGTCCGCCACGGCGTAGCCGACGAGGACGGTGTCGCCGGCGCCGTCCGCACGGGCGACGACGACGCTCTGCGTCACCGCCGGGTGCGCGGACAGCGCCGTCTCGATCTCGCCCGGCTCGATCCGGAAGCCCCGCACCTTCACCTGGTGGTCGAGGCGGCCGAGGTACTCGAGCTGGCCGGCCTCGTTCCATCGGACGAGGTCGCCCGTCCGGTACATCCGCTCGCCCGGCTTCCCGAACGGGCACGCGACGAACCGGTCGGCGCTCAGCTCCGGGCGGTTCAGGTAGCCGCGCGCCAGCCCGTCCCCCGCCAGGTACAGCTCTCCGGGCACCCCGGCCGGGACGGGTTCGAGCGCCGCGTCCAGCACGTAGGCGCGGGTGTTGGCGATCGGGCGGCCGATCGGGGCGTGGCCGCCGGTGTTGCCGTCGTCGAACCAGGCGGTGACGTAGACGGTCGCCTCGGTGGGGCCGTAGATGTTGGAGATGCGGGCGTCCGGGGCGAGAGCGCGCAGGTCGTGGACGAGCCTCGCCGGGAGCGCCTCACCGGCGAGGACGATGTCGCCCGCCTCCAGGTCGAGCGAGCCCGTGGCGAGCAGCGCGGACATCGCGGACGGGACGCCGCTGATGAGCGTCCCCTTCCAGCCGCCGCGCTCCGCCACGTCCAGGAGGTCGCGGACGACCTCGATGTGCCCGCCCGCCGTGAGGGGCGTCAGCCACTCGAACACCGACACGTCGAAGTTCAGCGACGTGGCGAACAGCACCCGGGCGAGGCGCTCGGGGCCGAAGTCCTTGTTCGCCCAGGCGCACAGGTCGACGGCGTTGGCGTGCGAGACGACGACGCCCTTCGGGCGGCCCGTCGAACCGGACGTGTAGATGACGTAGGCCGCGTTGCCGGGGCGCAGCGGGCGGACGCGGTCGGCGTCGGTGGGGGCCGTCGCCGGGTACGCGGCGAGGTCGAGGCCGTCGAGCAGGACGCGCGGGGTCGCGCCGGGCAGATCCGCGTCGGGGGTCGTGATGACGCAGGCGGGGGCGGCGTCCGCCAGCATGTGCGCGATCCGGCCGGACGGGTACGCCAGGTCGACCGGCTGGTACGCGGCACCCGCCTTCAGCACCGCGAGGGCCGCGACGACCAGGTCCGCGTTCCGGGGCAGGGCGAGCGCGACGAAGTCCTCGGCGCCGACCCCGCGGGCGATCAGGTGGTGGGCGAGGCGGTTGGCGCGCTCGTCCAGCTCCCGGTAGGTCAGCGTGGTGCCGCCGTGGGTGACGGCGGGCGCGCCGGGGGTGCGGGCGGCCTGGGCCTCGAACAGCCCGGGGACGACGGCGGGCTCGACGTGCAGCGCCGTGTCGTTCCACTCCTCCAGGACGCGGGCCCGCTCCGCGTCGTCCAGCAGCTCGATCCGGCGGAGCGGCGTGGCCGGGTCGGCGGCACCGAGGGTCCGCAGGAGCCGGACGTAGCGGTCCAGGTGCGTCGAGACCTGGTCCCCGGTATAGAGGTCGGGGTGGGCGTCGAAGTCGACGCGCATCCCCGTCCCGTCGAAGTTGTCGTAGATGTTGATCGACAGGTCGTCGATGGGGCCGGTCGTGATGGCGTGCGTCCGCGCCGGCAGGCCCGCGAAGTCGAGCCGGTAGTCGAAGGCCATGACGTTGACGACCGGCCCGTGTAGGCGGCGGCGCTCGCCGAGCAGCCGCAGGTCGCGCAGCAGGTCCTCGCGGCGGTACCGCTGGTGGCGCAGCACCCGCGCGCTCGCCCGCGTCGCCGCCCGGACCAGCTCCTCCACGGTCATGTCCGGCCGGACGCGCACGCGCAGCGGCAGCACCGTGGACAGCATCGCGGGCGTCTCGCGCGACGCGGCGGAGACGCGCCCGCTGACCGCGAGGCCGAGGATGACGTCCTCGGTGCCGGTCATCCGCGCCACGTAGGCGGCGGTCGCGGCGATCGCCAGGCCCGGCGCCGCGGTGCGCAGCCGGCGGGCGCCGGCCGCGAGCGCCGCGGTCCCGTCCGGCGGGACGACGGTGCTGCGGCTCAGGTAGCCGGCGGTCGGCTCGGCCATGCCGTCCGCCAGCGACACCGCGACCGGGCGGTCGGCGAACCGCTCCAGCCAGTAGGCGCGGTCGCGCTCGAACTTCTCCGATGCCCGGTAGGCGTCCTCCTCGGCGAGGACCGCCCGGAAGTCGCCCAGTTCCCCCGGCTCGTACTCGCCGCCGTTCGCCAGCAGGGTGTAGATCTCGGCGGCGCGGCGGCTGATCACCAGGCCGCTGTAGGCGTCCAGCGTCGCGTGGTGGGCGCGCAGGAACCAGCGGTGCAGTTCCGGGGACAGCCGCAGCAGGGCGGTGCGCAGCAGCCGCTCGCCGTCCGGCGGCAGCGGCTCGGCCATCCGCTCCTCGATCCACGCCCGCGCGGCGGCGTCCGGGTCGGGCTCGCCGGACAGGTCCACGAGGGGGATCGTCGCCGTCGCGTCCGGGTCGAGGATCTGGTGCGGAATTCCGTCCACCTCGACGATGCGCGCGTTCATCGCGAGCGACTCGTGCGCGGCGATGCGCGCCACCCGGTCGAACAGCTCGTGGTCGACCGGGCCCTCGATCTCGATGTACTGCGCAATGTGGATCGGCGTTTCGGGCGCCAGTTGCTGCGCGTACCAGACGCTCCGCTGAGCGGCCGAAAGAGGAACGTACTCGGTGGACATCAAGCGGCACTTTCCCGGTCGAAGGGGGTTGGCTTCATGCCCGCCGTCGGCACCGGCCCGGCGCCGGCGGGCAGAAATTCAAAGAGAATGACCACACAAATCGGGCTGTTCCCCGTCCCCTTTCACCCCGAGTCTTTCCGGGAACGCGATCGGCCCGCGTGAACCCGGGACTGAACGCCCTGTGGTCCCGCAAATACAGAGCGCCGCCGCTTTCCGCCCTCGACCGGGACCGCTCTGGACCCATGCTCTACTCAGGAGTAGCGGAGCCACAGTCAACCAGCCCGCCACATGCCTCGCAATCCCCTCAAAAGCAGAACTTGACCCGCCCCATTGCTAACAGGAGTGACAAAACGGCCGGTGAGCGCCTTGGCACCGCGCCGCACGACGCTCGCCGGGTGACAAAGGTTCACAACACATTCCACACAACTCGATTACGCAGCGTGATCGATCACCCGGCCGGATACTCGTGCACGACGACCGCGGCGGCCCCCACCGAGGGATGCCGCTGCAGCACCGCCTCGATCTCCCCCAGCTCCATCCGCACCCCGGCGATCTTGACCTGCCGGTCGACGCGTCCGAGGTACTGCAGGGTGGGGCGGTCCGCGCCGCCCTCGCCCGCCCCGAGCAGCCGCACCGCGTCGCCCGTCCGGTACAGGCGGCCCGTCGGGGACTCGCCGAACGGGTCGCGGTAGAACGCCTCGCGCGTCCGCACGTCGTCGCCCAGGTAGCCGCGCCCGACGACCACGCCGCCGACGAACAGCTCCCCGGTCTCGCCCGCGTCGCACGCCGCCCACGTCCCGCCGTCCTCCTCCCGCAGCACGTACAGGCGGGCGTTGACGACCGGCGTCCCGATCGGGAGGCGCAGCAGCCGCAGGTCGCCGGCCGTCACCGTGTGGTGGGTGACGTCGTCGGAGCACTCGGTGGGGCCGTAGGCGTTCAGAAGGCGGGCGTGCGGCATCGCGTCCAGCCAGCGCCGCGACAGCTCGGCGGGCAGTTCCTCTCCGGTGGCGATCATCCAGCGGAGACCGGGCAGTGGTCGTTGCCGGGGGGGCTGGGGGGTCGTCCCCCCAGAATCACGAGAGCCCGGCGCCAGGTCGTCGAGGAGGTGCCTGACCATGGTCGGGACGAGCTCCACGATGGTGATGCCCTGCTCGTCCACGGCCCGCGCGAAGGCGACGGGATCGTGCCCGACCTCGTCGTCGACGACGTCCACCCGGCCGCCGAGCAGGAGCGGGCACAGCATCTGCCAGATCGAGATGTCGAAGCCGAGCGGTGCGGTGAACGCCACGACGTCCGCGCCGGTCAGCTCCAGGTCGACGATCTTGGCCCAGAGGTGGTTGACCATGCCCTGGTGCTCGACCACCGCGCCCTTCGGACGGCCCGTCGAGCCCGAGGTGAACAGGACGTACCGGGGCTGGTCGAGGGCGTCCAGGCGCGGCTCGCCGGACCACGGTTCCAGGCCGTCCGCCGCGGCGGCCCGCACGACCCGGCAGCCGGCCGCCGCGGCGCCCTCCCGCAGCGCGCCCGCGTCGCCGGCGCTGCCGCCGCCGCGCTCGCCGTCGATGAGCAGCACCGACGCGCCGGCCTGGTCGAGGACGTCGCGGACCCGCCCGGCGGGCCAGGTCTCGTCGGCGGGCACGTACAGGGCGCCGATCAGCTCGATCGCGAGGAACGCGGCGATGACGGAGGCCGAGCGGGGCCCGCCGACGCCGACGACCGTGCCGGGCTCGACGCCCTCGTTCTCGAGCAGCGTCGCCAGCCGGCGCGCCCGCGCGGCCAGGCCGGCGTAGGAGAGCACGCGGCCGCCGTCGGTGATGGCGGGACGGTCGCGCTCGGCGGCGAACCGCTCCACCCGCGCGATGACGGGGCCGGCGAGGTCGACGTCCGCCTCGCGCACCATCCCGTGCCGGGCGGCCAGTTCCCGGGCCCGCGCCAGCTCCGCCGCGGGCACGTCCAGGGCGGGCAGCCCGGCCAGGGGGAGCAGCCGGTCCACGGCGGGTCCGCGAGCACTCATCATTACTCTCCGTGAGGTAGGACTTCTCCGCTGTCATCAACCAAATCAAGCGGGGGCCATAGCTTATCCGCGCCCTGACAGAAGCATCTCGCATTCGTCGCTACCCGTCGGTAAGTAGGGGGTTGCGAGGGGAAGATGCGCGCAGGTACCGTGATGAGCCGCCATGGCCAGGCGTGCCCGCGGCGAACTTCGGGGAAGATGAGGGAATTGCTTCTTCATTTGAGGGTGACAGCGTGCCCATAATAACCTCGCCGCAGGAATTCAATGTCGACGACCTATATGTCGATCTGCGGCATGTCATCGACCGTCCGCTCTACCTCAAATGCGAGGGCTTCAATTTCGCGGGTTCGGTGAAACTGAAGGCCGCCGCCGCGATGGTGGAGGCGGCGGAGGCCGAGGGCGCGCTCACCCCGGACTCGGTCATCGTGGAGTCCTCGTCCGGGAACCTCGGCATCGCGCTCAGCCTGATCGCGGCGAGCCGGGGGCTGAAGTTCGTGTGCGTCACCGATCCGCGCTGCAACCCGGCGTCCATGCGGGTCATGCGGGCGCTCGGCGCCGAGGTCCGCGTCGTGTCCGACAAGGACGACAACGGCGGCTACCTCGGCGGCCGCATCGCGCACGTCCGGGAGCTGTGCGAGTCCGGCCGCGAGTACGTGTGGCTGAACCAGTACGCCAACCGGAACAACTGGCTGGCCCACTACCGTGGGACCGCTCCATCGATCGACCGGGAGTTCCCCGACCTGGAGGTTCTGTTCGTCGGGGCGGGCACCACCGGCACCCTGATGGGCTGCGCCCGGTACTTCCGCGAGCGGAACCGCCCCGTCACGATCGTCGCGGTGGACGCGGTCGGCTCCGTCACGTTCGGCGGCGTCCCCGAACGCCGCATGGTGCCGGGCCTCGGCACCAGCAGCCGGCCCGACCTGGTGGACGAGTCGCTCGTCGACGACGTGGTGCACGTCGCCGAACCCGACACGATCCGGACCGTCCGCGCCCTGTCGTCGCGGGGGTTCCTGTTCGGCGGCTCCACCGGCACCGTCGTGTCCGGGGCGTGCCGCTGGCTGGAGGCCAAGTACCCCGGCGAGGACCCGGTCGCGGTGGCCATCGCCCCCGACCTCGGCGAGCGGTACCTGGACTCCATCTACGAGGAGAGCTGGGTACGCGAGCACTTCGGCGAACTGCCGCCCGATATCCTCGGAACCTGATCATCCCGGTTGGAACACGGAGCACTTTCATGACGCAGGCCCCCTCATTCGCCGTGATCTCCGGCGCCCAGGTCCACGACGCGATCGCCGGGCAGGAGGAGCGGGTCACCCGGATGGTCGAGACGGCCTACCGGCTGCACGGCGAGGGGCGGACCGTCAACCCCGACTCCTACTTCCTGCGGTTCCCCGACCGCCCGGCGGACCGGATCATCGCCCTGCCCGCCTCCGTCGAGGGCAACGTCGGCGTGCACGGCATCAAGTGGATCTCCAGCTTCCCCGGCAACGTCGCGAACGGCATCCCCCGCGCGTCCGCGGTGCTCATCCTCAACGACGCCGAGACCGGCTACCCGTTCGCCTGCCTGGAGAGCTCCATCATCAGCGCGGCGCGCACCGCCGCGTCCGCCGCCCTCGCCGCCGCGACCCTGGCCGACGCCCGCGGCGACCGGCCCCGCACGATCGGCTTCGTCGGCGTCGGCCTCATCGCCCGCTACATCCACACCTACCTCGCGGGCAACGGCTTCACGTTCGACGCGCTCGGCATCCACGACCTGGCCCCCGACCACGCCGCGGGCTTCAAGGGCTACCTGGAGCGCTCGGAGAAGGGCGACATCACCGTCCACGACTCGGCCGAGTCGCTGATCCGCTCCTCCGACCTGGTCGTCTTCGCCACCGTCGCCGGCGAGCCGCACGTCACCGACCCGGCCTGGTTCGCGCACAACCCCCTGGTGCTGCACATCTCGCTGCGCGACCTCTCCCCCGAGGTAATCCTGTCGTCCTGCAACATCGTGGACGACGTCGAGCACTGCATGAAGGCCAACACGTCACCCCACCTGGCCGAGCAGCAGGTCGGCAACCGCGACTTCGTCGACGGCACCCTGTACGACGTCCTCACCGGTAAGGTCAGCCCGCCCGCCGACAAGCCGGTCGTCTTCTCCCCCTTCGGGCTCGGCGTGCTGGACCTCGCCGTGGCCCGCCATGTCTACGACGAGGTCTCCGCCTCCGGCGCCCTGCACACCGTCCCGGGCTTCTTTCACGACCTGAGCCGCTACGGCTGAACCGCGTCCCGCGGCGCCGGCGAGCCACACCAGGCCACCGGCGCCCGTGCCGACCTCAGCGGAACTCGGACGTGTCCAGTTCGAACCCGAACGGCTCGGGCAGGGGCAGCGACTTGCCGAACGGCACCTGGTCCGTGTGCCCGTAGTCGTGCCCGTCCGGCCCGCTGAAGAGGGTCGTCCTCTCCTCTTCCCGGTCCACGAGCAGGTAGAGCGGGATGCCCGCCCGCGCATACCCGCGCCGCTTGGCCACCCGGTCCCGCTCCGGCCGGGAGGACGTCACCTCGATCACCAGCGCGACGCCGTCCGGCCGGCTCCAGGGTTCGTCGTCCTCGAAGACGTCCGGCTCCACCGGCACGACGGTCCCGTCCGGGATCACCCGCAAGGTCCGTCCCCCTTCGTCCGCCGGAACGATCAGTCCCTTGGTCGACAGGAGGTGGAACTTGGTGGAACTCTGGCGGGCCATCTGCCAGCCGATCTCCGCGATGTTTCGCTCATGCCCGCTACCGGGGGGTGGTGTCACGACGATCTCTCCGTCGATCAGTTCGGCTCGGAAGCCCTCGGGGGTATCGAGAGCGAGGAAACCTTCCAGGAGAGCGTCGTCTTCTTCCTGCGACAGAGGCTCATCAACCATGACAGTCATGCCCTGCTCCTTTCCTCGCGCACGAGTCTATGAGCGGAGCGCCACCTTTCGCATACAGATCGTAGTAACCGAGCCTGACGCCACTAGCGTACGGTCCGCGGTCGCAGGCCGGGCGGACGCGGTCAGGACGGCGTCAGGGCTTCTCGCCGCCGGGCTTCAGGTGCTCGGGCAGGCCGCTGTCGGGGATGCCGAAGCTCTGCGCGTAGCGGGCGTTGAGGTCGGACCAGCCGAAGTCCGCCGCGGCGGCGCCGCGGATCGGGGTGATCGGGTTCCCGTCGAGGAGCCTCTCGGCCACGTCCAGGCAGATGTGCCAGCCGGCCGCGACCTTCGGGAGCCAGTCGCGGTCCTCGACGCGGTGCCGCAGCGTCAGCCGCGTCCCGGTGCCGGTCCCTTCGAGCTCCCAGCGCAGCAGGTCAGGCCCGAAGGTGTGCTCCAGCAGCACCGGCGGCTCTGCGCGGACGACCTCGGACGCCATGTCCTCGGTCCTGTCGCCGTCGAACATCCTGAGCGTGACGGCGCCCGGTCGCGCGAGATCGCGGTCGGCGGTGTAGGGCGCCCAGGCGGCGAGTTGCCCGGGCTCGGTCAGCGCGGCCCACACCTTCCCGGGCGGATGGCGCAGGTCGCGGGTGAAGACGAGCGTCCAGCCGCCTTCGGCGGCCTCGTAGCCGGCCTGGGCGAGCGGGCCGGGGTGGTACGTGTCGGAGTTCATGTCTCCTCCAGATCGTCGAGGTGGCGTTCGAGGGCGTCGAGGTGCCGGTGCCACAGGGCGCGGTACGGCCGAAGCCAGTCGTCGAGCGCCTGGAAGGGGCCCGGCTCGATGCGGTAGATCCGCCGCTGCGCCTCGGTGCGGCAGGTGACGAAACCGGCCTCCCTGAGGACTTTCAGCTGCTTGGACACCGTGGGCTGGCTGGTGCCGAGCGCCTCGGCCAGTGCGTTCACGCTGCTCTCGGCCGTCCGCAGCCGGTCGAGGATCCGGCGCCGGGTCGGTTCGGAGAGGACGGCGAACGTGTCGACGGACATGCCCTTATATTCCACTCTAGGTATATGCCTGTCAAGGCATGTACCCCTCAGCGGGTGCTGAGGAGGACGAGCTGCCGGGTCGCCCGGGTCATCGCCACGTAGCGGTCCACCGCGCCTTCGATGCCGTCGCCGAAGTCCTCCGGGTCGATGAGGACGACCAGGTCGAACTCGAGGCCCTTCGCCAGTTCCGGGGTGAGGGAGCGGACTCGGGGGGTCGGCCGGAACGCGGGGTCGCCGATGACGCAGGCGGTTCCCTCGGCGTGTTCGGCCAGCCAGGTGTCGAGGATCGAGCGCAGGTCCGCGGCCGGGCCGTGGAGCACGGGGGCGTCGCCGGTGCGGATGGACGTGGGGACGTTCGCGTCCGGGAGCACGGCCCGGATGACCGGCTCGGCCTCCGCCATGATCGGTTCCGGGGTGCGGTAGTTGATGCTCAGCGAGGCCAGGTCGATGCGGTCCAGCCCGATCCGCTTGAGCCGTTCCCGCCACGACTCGGTGAACCCGTGCCGGGCCTGGGCGCGGTCCCCGACGATGGTGAGGCTGCGGGACGGGCAGCGGGCCAGCAGCATCTGCCACTCCGCGTCGGTGAGCTCCTGGGCCTCGTCCACGACGATGTGCGCGAACGGGCCCGCGAGCCGGTCGGGGTCGGCGCCGGGAAGTGCGCTCTCGTCGACCAGGCTGACCCGGGCGTCCTCCCCGCGCAGCATCACCACCAGGCCCTCGCCGTCGTCGCCGTCGGCGCCCGAGGCGGCCGCGGCGTCGATCAGGTTGTCGACCACCTGCGCCATGTGCTCGCGCTGGGCGGCGAGAGCGGCGTCGTGGCGGCGCTTGCGGTTGGCCGCCGCCGGGTCGCCGAGCCGCCGCCGCGCCGCGTCCAGCAGCGGCAGGTCGGACACCGTCCAGGCGTGGGCGTCCGCGCGCTGCAGCCGCCGGATCTCGTCGGGACCGAGCCACGGGGCGCACAGGCGCAGGTAGGCGGGTACCGACCACAGGTCTCCGACGAGGTCGGCCGGCTCGATCACCGGCCACGCGCGGTTGAAGGCCGTGAGCAGTTCCCGGTCCTGCCGCAGTGCCCTGCGGAGGAGCTCGGGCGAGACGTCCTCGCCCAGCCGGTCCGCCAGGATCTCGACCAGTTCCTCCCAGATCTGCTCGCGCGCCTCGTTGTGCGGGGTACCGGGCTCCGGGGCCGCGAACGCCTCGGCCCAGTCGGCCGGGCTCAGCCGGATGTCGGACCACGGGGTCGTGACCGTCATCCCCTCGGTGGGCGCCTTCTCGTAGAACCGGACGGCCGGTTCGATGGCCTTCACCAGGTCCGCGGACGACTTCAGCCTCGCGACCTCCGGGTCGGCCTCCGCCCTCGCCTCGGCGCCCTCCGGGAGGAGGTCCCGCAACGTGCAGGTCTGCACGCCGTCCTCGCCGAGGCTGGGCAGGACGTCCGCGACGTAGGCCAGGTAGGGCTGGTGGGGGCCGACGAACAGCACACCGCCCCGGTTCTGGCCGAGCCGGGGGTCGGAGTAGAGGAGGTAGGCGGAACGGTGCAGGGCCACGACGGTCTTCCCGGTGCCCGGGCCGCCGTCGACCACCAGGGCACCGCGGGAGCCCGCGCGGATGATCGCGTCCTGGTCGGCCTGGATGGTGCCGAGCACGTCCCGCATCCGGGCCGACCGGTGGCCGCCCAGGCTGGCGATGAACGCGGACTGGTCGTCCAGCGCGGCGTGCCCGTCGAAGCCGTCCGGGGTGAACACCTCGTCCCAGTAGTCGCTGATCCGGCCGCGGGTCCACCGGTACCGGCGGCGGCTCACCAGCCCCATCGGGTTGGCGTGGGTCGCCCCGAAGAACGGCTCCGCCGCCGGGGAGCGCCAGTCGACCAGCAGGCGGCGGCCGGAGCCGTCCTTGAGGCCGAGCCGCCCCACGTACACGGGCTCGGGGTCGTCCGCCCGGACGAAGTGCCCCAGGCAGAGGTCCAGCCCGAAGCGGCGCAGCAGCCGCAGGCGCCCGCTCAGCCGGTGGATCTCCATGTCCCGGTCCAGCGCCTGCCGGCCGATGCCGCCGGGGGCCATGCGCGCGGCGTCGAGGCGTTCGGAGAGGTCGGCGATCGACTCCTCCAGGCTCTCCGCGACGGCCGCGAAGTGCCGCTCGTCGCCGGCGATCAGCGCCGGGTCGGCCTTGTGGGCGAGGGTGCGGGGAAGGTCGAAGGCGCCGGCGGTCAGCGGCTCCACTTGATCAACTCCGATCTGGGCTTGGCGGACGAGGCACGTGCGGAACCGGCGGGGGCCGGTCGAGGCGGCGGGGTGCCTCAGCGCAGGCGGAAGCGCGCGGAACGCTCCGCCGTCCAGTGCCGGCGGGCAGCGCGCCGCGGGCCGTTTCCGCAGGTTGCGGCCTCGGATGCACGATTGTGCGGCACGACCCGGGTCTTGCCGCAAGCCCCCCGGTGCGCTATACCTTGAGAGTGGCGGGGAGTGTGCGTTCCTCTCCGCGCGCGATGGCGGGTTCCCGCCCGCGCGGCGACCCCGAATCCGCATCGCCCGTTTCGTCCTGAGGTAGATAGAACGTGCCGGTAGTGGGCACGTTTCTTGCCATGGACGAGCGAGAGTTCAGACGCGGAGACGTCCAGGAGCTGACGGACTTCGAGCTGACCGTGTACGAGACCGTCGCGACGATCGACAAGGACGGCGGCGCGGCGGACTTCGACACGATCGAGCGGCTCGTCGGCGCCCCCGAGGAGGACCTGTGGGCCGCCCTCGGGCACCTGGTGTCGATCAACCACCTGCATTCGACCAGCAGGGGCTACCAGCTCGGCCCGCACGACTGGGCGCCCTGACCGTCCCGGTGGGCGGGAGCGTCCCGGGCGGGTGCGCGGGCCTGCGCCATGATGGCCGGGCACTGCAGTCCATGTGGGGGAGGCCGGCCGGATGCAGCTCGTCGTCACCGAGGAACAGCGGGAGCTGAGGGACGCCCTGCGGCGCTTCTTCGCCGACCGCTCCCCCTCCGCCGAGGTGCGGCGGGCGATGGAGACCGCCGAGGGCTACGACCCGGAGATGTGGGCGCTGATGGCGGGGCAGCTCGGGCTGCAGGGCCTCGCGATCGGCGAGGAGCACGGCGGCGCCGGGTACGGGCTGCGCGAGCTGGCCGTCGTTTTCGAGGAGATGGGGCGGGCCGTGGTGTGCGCGCCGTTCCTCGCCACGATCACCGCCGCGGCCGCCCTGCAGGCCGGCGAGGGCGGTCATGACCTGCTGCCCGGTATCGCGGACGGAACCACCATCGCCACATTGGCGGTGGCCGAGGAGGACGGGGGCTGGGATCCCGGCTCCGTCTCGGCCACGTTCCAGGACGGGGTGCTGCGGGGCACCAAGGAATTCGTCCTGGACGGGCACGTCGCCGACCTGGTCCTCGTCGCGGCGAGAGGCACGGACGGCGTCGGGGTCTACGCCGTGCAGGACGGCACGGGGCTCGTCCGGACGGCTCTGCCCACGCTCGACCAGACGCGGAAGCTGGCGCGGATCACGCTCGACGCCGTCCCGGCGCGCAGGGTGGGCGGCGCGGACGCGCTGCGGCGGGCCCTCGACGTCGCGGCCGTGGCGCTGGCCGCCGAGGCGCTCGGCGGCGCGCAGCGGACCCTCGACATGACGGTCGAGTACGCGAAGGTACGGCACCAGTTCGGGCGCCCGATCGGGTCCTTCCAGGCGATCAAGCACCGGTGCGCCGACATGTTCGTGCTGGTGGAGTCGGCGCGGTCCGCGGTGCTGAACGCGGCGGCCGCCGCGGACGAGGACCCGCGGGAGCTACCCGCGGCGGCGGCGCTGGCGAAGGCGTACTGCTCCGACGCCTACGCCCACACGGCGGGCGAGGCGATCCAGCTGCACGGCGGCATCGGGTTCACGTGGGAGCACGACGCGCACCTGTACTTCAAGCGGGCGCAGGCGTCCCGGCAGCTGTTCGGGACGCCGGACCACCACCGCCGGCGGCTCGCCGAGGCGGCCGGGCTCACGGGTGCAGGCGCAGCCCCTTGAGGACCTTGTCCACGCCGTTCTTCGGGCCGTGGACGCTGAACCCCACGAGCGGCATCTCCGCCGCGGTGACCGCGCGGACCGTCCCGCGGTTCGCCTCGTCGTGGCCCGTCTTGAACATGTCCTCGATGTAGACGGCGGTGTCCATGCCGCGGGCGAGTGCCCGCGCGTGGGCCTTCTTGACCGCCTCGGCGTCCCCCGCGTAGACCAGCACGGGCTGCCGGAACATCGGCAGGTAGGCGTTGCCGGACGCGTCCTCGTACGGCTCGCCGATGACGTCCGGGAAGCGGCCCGCGACGGCGCTCGCGAGGAAGGCGGTGACGTTGAGCCGCTGCCAGGCCGCCAGATCGTCGCGGACCACGATCCCGATCTTGGTGTCGAAGCGCATGCGGGCCAGGATGCCGCGGCGGCGGCGGAGCGTCTTGAACGCTGGTGCGCCACACTGGAGGGGTGGAGTGGAGCCGGTACTGGCGGTCGCCCGACCGCCCCCTGGAGGCGATGTACGCGCATTTCGAGCGGCACGTGTACCACCGGCACAGCCACGAGACGTACTCCTTCGGCGTCACCGAGGACGGTTACCAGGCGTTCCGGTGCCGTGGCGGCGCCCACACGAGCGCGGCCGGGATGGTCATCGCGTTCAACCCGGACGATCCGCACGACGGCCACGCCGCCGACGAGCTGGGCTTCACGTACCGGATGGTGCACATCGGCCCGGAGCTGGTGGCGGACGTGCTGGCCGACATCACGGACCGCCCGGCCCGGCCGCCGCTGTTCGCCTCCCCGGTGGTGCCCGATCCCGTCCTGGCACGGAACCTGCGCGGCCTCCACGCGGCGCTGCTCGGCGGGGCGACGGCCCTGCGGCGGGACGAGCTGCTGACCGCCGCGGTCGGGGCGATGGTGAACCGGGCCGCGACGCGGCGCGCCGCCCCGTCGTCCGCCACGGGCTTCGCCGAGCGGGCCCGGCGGCTGATCGAGGAGTCGTTCCTGCACGACGTGGGCGCCGACGAGCTGGCCGAGGCGGCCGGATGCAGCCGGTTCGCGCTCTACCGGGGGTTCCGGCGCGCGTACGGGATGGCGCCGAGCGACTACCAGCGCCAGCTCCGCCTGCGCGCGGCCCGGCGGCTGCTGGCGCGCGGCGACGCGATCGGCGAGGTGGCGGCGGCGACGGGATTCGCCGACCAGAGCCATCTGACGCGCTGGTTCGTGCGCTGCTACGGGATGACGCCGGGCCGCTACCAGAGCGCCGGTTAAGGAAGAATGCCCGTCATGAGACGGGCGAGCGGGACGATGTTCGGGCTGGCATACGGGGACGCCCTCGGCGCCCCGACCGAGTTCCTCACCATGGAGCAGATCGGGCGGCGGTTCGGCGAGCGCGGGCCGGCGGACCTCGCCGGCGACCCGGCCCTGGTGACCGACGACACGCAGATGGCGATCGCGGTCGGGCTGGCGCTTCTGGACGCTTTGGAGAACCCGCCCTTCACCCCCGACCTGATCACGCCGATGTGGCGGCGGCGGTTCGTCGACTGGCTCGACAGCCCCGACAACGACCGCGCCCCCGGCAACACGTGCCTGGAGGCGTGCCGCGGTCTCGCCGCCGGCAAGCCCTGGGTGGAGGCGACCGTGGCGGGCTCCAAGGGCTGCGGCGCGAACATGCGCGTCGCGCCGGTCGGGCTCGCCCCCGGACTGTCGGACGAGACGCGGGCGGGCGCGTCCCAGCTCCAGGCGGCGCTCACCCACGGCCACCCGACCGGGCTGGCGGCCAGCGAGCTCACGGCGTTCGCCGTCCGGTGGCTGGCCGACGGGATGTCCCCCGGCGACCTGCCCGCCGCGCTCCGCGCCCGCTGCCATGAGCAGCGCACCGTCTACCACGGGCGCTGGCTCGGCGAGCTGTGGCAGCGGCCCGGCATGGACGCGCCCGAGACGTTCATCGCCCGCGGCTGGGACGAGTGCCTCGCCGTCCTCGACCGGCTGGACGAGGCCCTCGCGGGCGGCGACCGGGCGTCCGACCCGTGCGCGGTCACGGGCGCGGGCTGGGTCGCGGAGGAGACGCTCGCCACCGGCCTGCTGTGCTTCCTGCTCTTCCCGGACGAGCCGGTCGAGGCGATCCGCCGCGGCGCCGCCAGCTCCGGCGACTCCGACTCGATCGCCTGCCTGGCCGGGGCGTTCGCGGGCGCGCACCTCGGCATGGCCGCCTGGCCGGACGAGTGGTCCGCCCGCATCGAGTACGCCGCCGACCTCGCGAGGATCGGCGAAGCCTGGGACTAGGGGGATGCCGGGGGCCCCGAGGCGGCCCAGCCCGTCCAGCCCTCGATCGTGATGGCGATGACGGGCCCCTCCGGGGGGCGGTCGCGGTACTGGGGGTAGCGGCCGGCGAGGAGCCGGACGGGCTCCGCCATCTTCGCGGGGTCCTCGACGATGTTCGCGTGCCCGTCCACGCGGACCCACCAGAGCCGGTCCCAGTCGTCCTCGTAGTGGTCGGCCAGCAGCGCCACGCGCGGGTTGGCGCGGATGTCGGCCAGCCGCCGCAGGTCCCGCGTGCTCTTCGGCTTGTGGTCGACGGCCGTGTAGACGCTCCCCCGGTGGACCGCGAACGTCACCGGGACAAGATGCGGCCGCGCGTCCTCCCCGACCGTCGCCAGGCGCACGACGGGGACCGCCTCCAGCAGGCGGCGCGCGTCGGGTGCGGAGAGCTTGGGCACCCCTTCAGCGTGCCACGCCGCCGCCCGCCCGTCAGTCCCGGAAGTCGGGCCGGCGGTCCTCCCTGCGGGCCTTGATCGCCTCTTCGAAGTTGTGGGTGGTCAGGCGGACGTAGAGCTGCGCGAGGCCCTCCTGGCCCATGTGGGCGTCCAGGCTGGCGGCGTCGAGGCTGGACCACAGCATCCGCTTCGTCAGCTCGGTCCCGGGACGGCTGAACCCGGCGATCCGCTCGGCGAGCCCGTAGCAGGCGTCCAGGAGCTCGTCGCCCGGGACGACGCGGGAGACCAGGCCGATGCGTTCGGCCTCGGCGGCGTCCACGTCCCGTCCCGACAGCATCATCTCGAAGGCGCGGGAGGAGCCGATGGCGCGCGGCAGCAGGTAGCTGAGGCCGAGCTCGCTCGCCGTGAGGCCGTTGTTGATCCCGGCCGCGCGGAACAGGGCGGTGCCGGAGCCGAGCCTGATGTCGGCCGCCAGCGCCAGGCAGAGTCCGCCGCCGATCGCCGGGCCGTTGACGGCCGCGATGACCGGCTGGTGGACGCGGCGCAGCGCGCGGACCACGTCGTCCAGCAGCTCCATCGACCGGAGCGCGATGGTGGGGAGGGTGAGCCCGTCGATGCCGGGGATGTGGCCCGGGTTCTCCAGGTCGGCGCCGGAGCAGAAGCCGCCCCCCGCCCCCGTGATGACGACGGCGCGGGTCCCGTTGTCGCGGCTCACCTCCTCCAGCGCCTCGCGGAAGGGGATCATGACGTCGAACGCCATCGCGTTCATCCGCTCGGGCCGGTTGAGGGTGATGAGGGCGACGTGCGGGCGCGGCCTGTCGACGAGGACGAAGGGCAAGGGACCTCCCACGGGAATCTAACAAGCGTTAGGTTACACGCGGGGGAACTCCGGGGGCGTGAGGCCGCGCTCGACCACCCGCGCCAGCTCCTCGTCCGTCAGGACGCGCGGCTCGCCGATCATCTTCGCCCGGACGTAGACGCCGCAGAGCCACTCCAGGAGGCGGGCGTTCTCGAACGCCTCGTCCAGGTCGCGGCCGATGGCGACGCCGCCGTGGTTCGCCATGAGCGCGGCGCGCTTCCCGCCGGCCATGGCCGCCCGGACGTTCTCCGCCAGCTCGGGCGTCCCGTAGGTGGCGTACTCGGCGACCCTGACCACACCGCCCAGCAGGAGCGTGTTGTAGTGGATCGGCGGCAGCTCGGACATGGTCGTCGCCACGACGGCGCCGTAGGTCGAGTGGGTGTGCACGATGGCCGCCGCCGGGGTCGCCTCGTACAGGGCGAGATGCATCGGGGTCTCCGACGACGGCGCCCGCTCCCCCTCGACCAGCCGCGCCGAAAGGTCCACCACCGGGCAGTCGGCGGGCTCCATCCGGTCGAGCATCATCCCGCCCGGCGTGACCGCGACCAGGTCGCCCGACCGGACGCTGACGTTCCCCGCCGACCCGGTGACCAGGCCGGTCCCGGCGAGACGCCGGCCGATCGCGCACAGCTCGTCCCGCTCGTCCTTCAGCAACATGCGAACACCTCTCACGTCCGGGGCCTGCACCGCGTACGCTACGGCCCTGACGATCTTTAAGGGGTCTGGTCATGACGGTTGTAACACTGGGCGCGCACATCCTCGACGTGCTCGCGCGGCCCGTCGAGGGCATCCCGGCGGGGCAGGACACCGTTGTCGTGGACGAGATCAGGGTGACCGCGGCGGGCGCCGCCGCCGGTACCGCGGTGGCCCTCGCCAGGCTCGGCAACGACGTCATCTCGGTCGGCGCGATCGGCGACGACGACCTCGGCGACCTGCTGGTGAAGATCATGGAGCGGAACGGCGTGGACGTGCGGGGGCTCGTCCGGCGGACCGCCGACCAGACCAGCGCGTCGATCCTGCCGATCCGGCCGGACGGCGGGCGGCCCAGCTTCCACGTGCCCGGCGCCAACCTGACCCTCACCGCCGGCGCGGTCGGGCCCGGCCTGCTCGCCGCGGCGGACCTCGTCCATCTCGGCGGCCCGGACGTCACGTTCGGCCTCAACGATCCCGCGTTCTTCGAGATGCTCGCCCACGCCCGCGGGACCGGCACCGTCGTCACGATGGACCTGCTGTCCAACATGCCCGACCTGCTCACCGGCGCCGCCGCGTTCCTCCCGCACATCGACCACTTCCTGCCCAACGAGGAGCAGGCCGCCGAGATGACCGGGCACGACGACCCGGAGAAGGCCGCCCGCGCCCTGCTCGCCAGGGGCCCGCGGACGGTGATCGTCACGCTCGGCGGCGACGGCAGCCTCGTGGCGACCGCCGCGGGCGTGCAGCGGCTGCCCGCCCTGCCGGTGGAGGTCGTCGACACCACCGGATGCGGCGACGCCTACTGCGCCGGGTTCATCACCGGGCTCGCGCGGGGGCGGGACGTCCTGGAGGCGGCGCGCTGGGGCACCGCGACGGCGGCGACCGTCGCGCAGGGGCTCGGCTCCGACGCCTGCCTGACCGACCTGGAGGCGGTGCTCGCCCTGCTGAAGTGAGCCGGGCGGCGGCGCCGCGGGTCAGACGGCGGACCGTCCGGCGCGGTCACCGGCCAGGACGGCGTCGGCCGCGGCGGCGAGCTGCTCCAGGCGGGACACCTCCGTCCGGTGGAACGGCGGCGCGCACGTCCGGGCCACGACCAGCGCGACGGTGCCCCTGGCGAGCGGGCAGACCGCGTACTGCGTGCCGTCCGCCGCGGTGAAGGCCCGCGGGCGCAGCGGCAGGAGACCCGGCAGCCCGGCGCCGGACACGCCGCCCACGCTGGCGTGCACGAGCACCGCCCGGCCGCAGTCCCCCACCTCGGCGAGGCACGCCCAGTCGGCGCTCAGGATGGCGGGGACGGCGTCCGCGAGGATCTCCGGGCCGCGCTCGGGGACGGCGGCGACCTGCCCGATCACGGCGGCGTCCGGGCAGGCGCCCTGCGGCTCCGCGGTCGGCCAGATCCCGGCGACCGCCACGCCGGGCACCGAGCCGATCCCCTCGGCGAGCCGCTCGGTGCCCGCCCCGGCGGGCCAGACGACCGTGAAGTCGTCCATGGCGCGGCCGTTGCCGCGCTCAAGCACCGCCATCTGGACGACATCGGCTCCCGCGGCCCCCAGCGTCCGGGCCACCTGCCCCAGCGACCCCGGACGGTCGGGCAGCCGGACACGTATCCGCAGCAACATGGCCACCTCCGCTCTCCGCTGCCACCACCTTCGCCGAACCCCGTTTCCCTCGTGTTACCCAAAGGTGTCGCCACGCGAAAACGGCGGCGTTGCCGGTGCTGGAATGGGGGTACTGGTCAAACTAGAGTCCGGTGGAGGTCATCAGTCGGCCTATCGCCTCACGCCGCCCAGCATTAAGGTAACTCTACGTGTCGAGGGACGGGGACCCCCCAGTCAGGAACGAGTCCGGTGCGGAACCGGAGCCCGGCGACGGCATGCCCGGTGCCGCCGCCCCCGAAGCGGCCGGGCCTTCGGGCGCGGTGCTCCAGGCCGAGGTCAGGGACGCGCTGGCCGGGCTGGCCGCGCGGCTCGACCGCGAGCACGAGCGCGCCGCGCACCGCGAGGCCGTCATCGACCGGTTGCACGAGGAGAACCAGCGGCTCCGGCGCGGCGAGCTCCAGGCGATGCTGGAGCCGGTCCGCGCCGCGCTGTTCCGGCTGCACGACCAGGCGCGCCGCGAGTCGTGCCGGCTCGCCGACCCGGACCTCGCCGACCCGCCCGACCCGAAGCAGACGGCCCTGCTGCTGGAGGCGGTGGCCGACGACGTCGCCGACGCGCTGGCGCGGCTCGGCGTGGCGAGGTTCACGGTCGAGCCGGGCGCACCCTACGACGCGTCCCGGCACCGGCCGGTCGCGGTGACGCCGGTCGACGACCCGATGCGGGACGGCACCGTCACGACCGTCCAGTCCGACGGGTTCGAGCAGAGCGGGAAGGTGCTGCGCAAGGCGGCGGTCGGCGTCGGCAAGCTCGACGGCGCCGCGGACAAGACGGACGACGACCCCGGAACCGGCTCGAACGGGGCCGGCCGCCCGGCCGGCGGCGGCGCGAATCGCCTGCGCGGCACCGCGCGCGGCGAGACGATGAACGGCGGGAAGACGAACAGCGCACTCGGTACCGATAGGTGAGAGGGACATGGCTGTCTACGGGATCGACCTCGGAACCACGTACTCCTGCATTGCCTCCATCGACGATGTCGGGCGGCCGGCGGTCCTGCGCAACCTGGAGGGCACCGACACCACCCCGTCCGTCGTCTACTTCGAGAGCGGCGAGAACGTCATCGTCGGCGCCACCGCGAAGGACACCGCGGTCCTGGAGCCCGACAACGTCGTCAGCCTCGTCAAGCGCGACATGGGCCGTGACGTCACCCGCCCCATCCACGGGATCGACTTCACCCCCGAGGAGCTGTCGGCGTTCATCCTGCTGAAGCTCGCGACGGACGCGCGCACCACCACGGGCGAGGAGGCCCGCGACGTGGTCATCACCGTTCCCGCCTACTTCGGCGCGGCCGAGCGCGACGCGACCCGCAAGGCCGGCCGGATCGCGGGGCTGAACGTCATCGACATCGTGTCCGAGCCGATCGCCGCCGCGATCACCTACGGCGTCCTGAACCCCGAGCAGGACCGGACGATCCTGGTGTACGACCTCGGCGGCGGGACGTTCGACACCACCGTCATCTCGCTGCGCGGCGGGCACATCGAGGTGGTGTGCACCGACGGCGACCACGAGCTCGGCGGCGCCGACTGGGACGCGCGGCTCGTGGAACACCTCGCCGAGCGGTTCCGCGCCGAGCACCCCGACGCCGGCGACCCGCTGGACGACAAGCAGACCGAGCAGCAGCTCCGCCGCGACGCCGAGGACGCCAAGAAGGCCCTCACCACCCGCACCTCGCACACCGTGCGCGTCATGCACGGCGGGCGGGTCGCGTCGGTCGAGGTGACGCGGGAGAAGCTGGAGGAGCTCACCAAGGACCTCCTCGACCGCACCATCGAGATCACCGGCCGGACCCTGACGACCGCCGCCGACAAGAACGTCGAGGACTACGACGACCTCGTCCTCGTCGGCGGGTCCACGAAGATGCCGGTCGTCGCGGCGCGGCTGGAGACCGAGCTGGGCCTCACCCCCCGGCTGCAGGACCCCGACCTCGCGGTCGCCAAGGGCGCGGCCCTGTACGCGTTCGAGGAGACCTACCGGCGGCTCGTCCGGGAGGGCGATGGCGAGCGCGCCGAGGCGATGGCGAGCAGGGCGGGCCTGTCCGCCGAGCAGCAGAAGCAGATCGCCGGGCGGCAGATCAAGACCGTCGCGTCGCACGCGTTCGGGATCGTGGTGGTCGACCGGGAGACCGGCGCCGAGACCGTCGCGCACCTCGTGCACGCCAACGACGAGCTGCCCGCGGCGAAGACCGAGGACTTCTTCACCGTCTACGACGACCAGCGGTCCGCCGACATCCGGGTGATGGAGCAGGCCGGGGTCGTGGAGTCGGCCGACCTGATCGACAACACCGAGATCGCGACCGGCGAGATCCGCGTCCCGCCGGGCAAGAAGGCGGGCTGGCCGATCGGCGTCACGTTCGCGCTCGACTCGTCCGGCCTGCTGAACGTCACCGCAGTGGAGAAGGAGACCGGCGAGCGGCTGGAACTGAAGGTCGACGTCGGCGGCATGTCCGAGGAGGAGGTCGAGCGTTCCCGGAAGGCCCTCTCCAGGGTCCAGGTCAGCTGATCGGCCCCCGGACCCTGGAGGCGCCCGTGGCGTTCGACGACGACTACCGGCGGGAGGTGCTGGAGCCCGCGCGGGCCGCGGGCGACCAGCCTCCCGAGGATCTGCGCGTCCGGTACGCGCTCGCCGATCCACCGTCCTCCAGGCCACCGCCATCCGACGGACGAGCCCCGCTCGACGGGCTCACCGGGCCCGAGGTCGCGGCGCGGGTCAAGCAGGTGCGGCAGTGCTGGCGGCGGGCCCGCGGGCAGCTGAAGTACCGCAAGCTGATCGACCGGCTGGAGGCCGAGCACCGCGAGCTGACCCCGCTGTTCACCGCCGCCGAGCGCGGCGACCTGCGCCCGCTGGAAGCGCGGCTGCGCAGCGGGCGCGAACGCGGCGAGCGGCGCCGCGGCCAGGCCCGCGCGCGGCTCGCCGACGCGGCGGGGACGCTGCAGATGGTGACGCCTGCCGAGATCGAGGGCATCGCGCGTACCGGCGGGGTGGCCCGCGCCGAGCTGGAGCGGCTCGCCGCCGACGACCGGATCGAGGTCCGCGAGCCCGACGCGCTGCCCACCGCCGCGCCCTACCCGGCGTTCCGGAAGGTCCAGGAGTCGCTGGACGTCCTCGGCAGCCGCCACCTGGCCGACTTCCTGTTCGGGACGCGGCTGACCGGGCCGATCCGGCTGCTGGACGGGTTCGCCGCACCCGGCGGCGACCTGCGGCTCGACGCGGACGCGGTCGCGGCGGCCGGCGCGCGGTGGGCGCGCCGCAGCCGCGACACGAGCACCACCCACGCCGACACGGTCCTCGCGGCGCTGCGGTCGGGCGCGGACCTGCCGGAGCTGCTCCGCTACGACGTGGCCGAACGGCTGCGCGAGCGGCTGCGGCAGCGCGCGTCGGAGCGGGCGCTGCTGCGGTACGCGACCGAGGACCTCGGCATCGACCAGGGCGACGCGCGCCGCATGGTGTTCTCCGTCGTCCGCGAGACCGGGCCGGGCGGCGGGCTCGCCGGGCGGCTGCGCGCGCTGCTGGACGCGGGCGAGGTGTTCGCGGCGGCCGAGCTGGCGGACGCCGCGGGCCTCCCCCGCGCCGCCGGGGACGCCCGCCGATCAGCCGAGGCGCCCGAGGAGGCGGTCCTCGCCGCGGAGGCCCGGCACCGCCTCGACACCGCGCTCCGCCTCCGTGAGACCGCGGCGGCCGAGCGCGACCCGGACCGCGCCCACCGGCTGCTGGCCGACGCGCTCCGCCTCGTCCGCGACCTGCCCGGTGCCGCCGCCCACCAGCGCCGCCTGCCGCCGCGTCCCGTCCCGGCGGTGCGCGCGGACGTCGACGGCGCCACCGTGCGCCTGTCATGGGAGGCGTCGCCCTCCACGGCGGGCGAGGTCCTCCACCAGGTCGTGCGGCGGACCGGGCGGGCGCCGCGCGACGTCCGGGACGGTGAGCCCGTGGCCGGTCCGCTGGACGAGCGGCCGCCCGTCAACGCGCCGCTGTACTACGGCGTCGTCGCGGTGCGCGGCGACGCCGCCGCCGCGCCGGCCGTCGCGGGGCCGCTGCTGGTTCGGCCGGACCCCGCCGAGGTCGAGCTGCTGGCCGGGGACGGCCAGGTGACGGGGCGGTGGCGCTGCCCGGCGGAGGCGGCGCGGGTCGTCGTCGTCCGGGACGGCCGGGCCGTCCCGGCGGGACGCGACGGGTTCCGCGAGCACGTCCCCAACGGCCGGACGCACCACTACCGGATCTGCGCGGTCTACCTCGACTCGTCCGGCCGGGAGGTCGTGACGGGCGGCGTGCGGGCGTCGGCCACGCCGAGCGCGCCGCCCGAGCCGGTGTACGAGCTGTCCGCCGAGACCGACGCGGCCGACCCGGGCCTGGTCCGGGTCGCGTTCGGCGCGCCCGGCAGCGGCACCGTCGAGCTGGTGCTGGCGGAAGGGCCGCCGCCGTGGCCGCGCAGCGCGCTCGTCCCGCTGGCGGAGGTGCGGCGCGAGACGCGGCGGCTGGCGTGCACCCCGGTTCCCGGCGGGCTCGCGGTGCGGCCGGGTTCCAGCGGATGGCTGCTCGCGGTGACCGTCGCCGAGGGCACCGCGGCGATCGGCGCCTACCACCGGCACGTCAACCTGCCGCCGCCGCGCCGCCTGGTCGCCGAGCGGCGCGGCGACCACGTGCACGTCGGGTTCGACTGGCCGCCGGACGTCGCCGAGGTCGAGCTGGCGTACCGGATCGGCGCCGAGCCGCCGCGGCCCGCCGGCGTGGCCGGGGAGGTCGTGACCCGCGCCGCCTACGACACCCAGGGCGGGATCAGGCTGCCCGTCCCCGAGGACGAGCCCGTCGAGCTGTCGGTCGCGGCGGCCGGGACGGTGGGCGGCGCCCGGGTGACCGGGCCGCCGGTGACCGCCGAGGTCGCGGCCCGCACGATCGTCCGCTACGACGTGCTGCGGTCCGGGCCGCCGTGGCGGCGGACGCTGACCGTCCGGCTCACCTCGGCGCGCCCGCTGCGGCTGGCGCGGCTCGCGCTGGTGCTGCGCACCGGGCGGGTGATGCCGCACCGCCCCGCCGACGGCGAGACGCTCGGCCGGTGGGAGCAGGTGCCCGTGCCGGGCGAGCTGTCCCTGGACGCCCCGTCCGCCGCCGCGCCGTACTGGCTGCGCTGCTTCGCCGACGACGACGCCGTCGCGCTGAGCGATCCCCCCGTCCGCCGGCTCCGGGTGGGGCGATGACCGGACCGCTCGCCCGCGTGCCCGGTGCGGGGTCCCGGCAGCGCCCGGCCCGGCCGCGCGCGTCCCGGAAGGGCGTGACGTGCCCGTACTGCTTCGCGTCGGTCGCGCCGCAGCGCATCCTGTTCCGGTGCCGGGGGCAGTCGGGGCGGCGGCAGGGCTGCGCCCCCGTCCTGGACGAGGAGCTCGCCGCGTACACGGGGTCGACGGCGGGCGCGTCGCTGCCGCCGGTGTTCTCCGCGTCCGGGCGCGCGGGACGCGCGGACTGCCCGGACTGCGGGCTCCCGACCGGCAACCGCGCCTGCCCGGAATGCCACAACCCGCTGCCGTCCGCGTACTGCGACTCCCCCGGCCGGATCGTCGCGCTCGTCGGGGCGAAGAACGCGGGCAAGAGCACCTACATCGCGGTCCTGCTGCACGAGCTGATGAACCGGGTCGGGACGGAGCTGGACGCGTCGCTGGTGGCGTGCGACGACCGGACGATCGAGCGGTACAAGCGCGACTTCGCCCGCCCGCTGCTGGAGGAGCGGCGGCTGCTGCCGACGACGGCGAGCGCCGCGACCGGCCCCCGCGAGCCGCTGGTGTACCTGCTCACCCGGACGCGGAAGGGGCGCTTCTCCCGCCCGCGCAACGACTCGCTCGCGCTCGTGCTGTTCGACACGGCGGGCGAGGACCTGCGCAGCCGCGAGGTCACCGACCTGCACCTGCGGTACCTGGAGGCGGCCGACGCGATCATCTTCCTCATCGACCCGCTGGAGCTGCCCGGCGCCCGCTCCGGCGTGCGCGACGGCGCCCCGGGGACGCCCGCCGTGCCGCACTCGCGGGACCCGGACGGCGAGCCGCTGAACGTCATCGCCCGCGTCACCGAGACGCTCCGGCAGCGGCACGGCACCCGGCCCGGGGTGCCGCTGCCCGTGCCCGTCGCGGTCGCCCTCACCAAGATCGACATGCTGCGGCCGGGGCTGCTGGAGCAGTCGGCGCTGCACCGGTCCCGGTCCGGCCAGGGCGTGCTGGACCTCGACGACCGGGACGCCGTGCACGAGCAGGTCCGGGCGCTGCTGCACGAGTGGCAGGCGGGCCAGCTCGACACCTACCTCGGGCAGCAGTTCGCCGACCACGCGCTGTTCGGCCTGTCGGCACTCGGCGCCGCACCGGAGGGCGAGCGCGTCGGCGCGGGCGGCGTCCGGCCGTACCGGGCCGAGGATCCGCTGCTGTGGCTGCTGCACCGGTTCGGGATGCTCGACGGCGTCCGTCCCGGAGGGGCGTAGCCGTGGCCTGGCAGCTGCACTACACCTCCGCCCGGAGCGGGCCCACCGGCCGGGCCGGGTTCCAGTTCGTCGCCGAGACGCCGGGCCTGCCCGACGGGGTCCGGGCGGGCGTGACCCCGTACCTGTCGTACCGCCCGCCGCCCGACGCGCCGCCGTCGCCCGACGACTCCGAGCTCGGCCTGTTCCCCGTCTCGCTGCTGTACGACCGGGTGGACGGGCGCCCGCTGCTGCTGCGGTGCCGCTACCTCGGCCGCGACTATTCGGGCCGCTACGGCAACTTCTTCGCGCACGCGGTCGTCGCCGAACCCGACGAGCTGGAGGGGCTGCGCCCCGCCGAACTGTGGCACGCGCCGCACTGGGCGCACCTCCCGGCACCGGAGACGGCGGTCCTGGACACCCTGGACGAGCTGACCCCGGGCGCGGCACTCGATCCGGAGTCGCTCGCCGCGTGGCTCGCCGAGTCCGGGCAGGGCGACCCCTACGCGCTGCTCGGGCACCTGGTGGACGCCGTCGCGGGCGTCCTCGGGCAGGGCCACGGACGTGTCGTCCTCGTCTCCGACGACGTCGAGCTGATCGCCCGCTGGATCGCGGTCGTGTCGTACTCGCTGCCGGTGACGGCGGCGGCGCGGCTCTCGTTCGTCACCTACACCGCCGACCCGGACGGCGCGGCGCAGCGCCTCGTCGGCACCACGCCCGCGATCTGGGCCGCCGTCCGGCACCGCGCCTCGCACGCCCGCGCCTTCGACCTCCGCGAGGGCACCCCGGCCGGGCGGACCAGCCGCTTCGCGCGGACCGTCGCCGGCTGCTGGCGCGGCCCCGACTTCGCCGGCCTCGACGCCCTCGGCGAGCTGGCGCCGCTGGACGACCCCGCGCAGGAGGGGGCCGCCGCGCTGCTGGCGCTCTGCCGGGGCGACGCGACCGTCACCGCGGCCGAGGAGGGCGCGGCTGCGGAGCTGCTTTCGCGGCGCGGGTCCGGCATCCCCGAATGGGTGTGGCGCGACCTCGTCCCGGGCGTCCCGTCGATGGGGCTGGACCTCGCGCTCGCCCTGCACGAGCGGGCGCGGGCGGCGGGGGCGGCGGACGTCGCGCGGCAGTGCTCGCTCCGCGTCGGCGAGCGGGTGTCGGACGCGCTGGCGGAGGCGGCCGGCCTGGCCGAGATCACCGCCGCGGCGGGCATCGCGGAGCGGGCGGGGGTGGGGCTCGATCCCGCGGAGGTCGCCGCGGCGGCGGCGCGGTGCGCGCGGCGCGGCGACGCCGGCCTCGGCGCGGCGCTCGCCGGCTGCCCCGCCGGGCTGCGCGACGCCCTCCTCGGCGGGGTGCTCAGCGGGCTCGCCGAGGCCGGGGAGCGGGAACGCGCGGCGGCGCTCACGCCGGGCAACTGCGACCTGCTGCACGCGCACTCCGAACGGCTGCGCGCCGCACCCGCCGTCGGCGGCGCCGTGCTCGCCTCCGTCGGGCGGCGGTATCCGGAACGCCGGATCCAGGTCACCGGGGAGCTGCTCCGGCTGGACGGCGACGTCGACGCGGCGCTCGACGAGGTCTGGCGGGTGCCGCCGTCCGCCGGTGAATGCGCCGACCTGCTGGACGCCCACGGGGACGCGATGGCCGCCCGCGCCCCGCTGGCCGGGCTGCCGTCCCGGACGTTCACGCGCCTCGCGTTCCCCGGCGGCGACGGGCTGGCGGAACCGGCCGCGCTGCGGCTGGCCGAGCGGGTCCGGGAGGTGCTGCCGGACGGGCGCGCCGGACGCGACGCCGCCCTCGTCCAGGCGTACGGGGCGGCCATCACCGCGGGCCCGGCGCGGGCGGCACGGGCGCTGGCGCAGATCGCGGACGCCGGCGACGCCACCCCGCAGCTCGCGGGCGAGGCGTTCGTCGGAGCCGCGCGGCGGCTCTGCCGCCGGCCGCCCGCGTTCCGGGCGGAGCTGCTGGCCGCCCTGCCCGCGCCCGTCCGGGCCCGGCTCGGCGAGCGGTGGACCGAGGAGCTGCCCGGACGCGCCCGCTCGGGCCGTGCCCCGCTGCGCGGCGGCGAGGCCGAGCAGCGCAACGACCTGGTCGAGGTCGTGCTGCGGATGCGGACCCGCGGCGCCTCCGAACCGGCCCTGGAGGGGTGGGCGCGGGCGGCGGCGGGCCGGTGGCTGGCGGGCCGGCAGCTCGACGTGCGCCTGGAGCGCAGCCCGCGGCTGCGGGCCGCGCTGCGGGACCTCCTCGCCGAGGGCGACTCCTCCCGCGGGGGGAGGTGACCCGTGCATCCCATCCTCGTGCTGCTGCTGATCGCCGTGTGGGGCGCGGCCATGTGGCTGGGGTTCATGTACGTGTTCCCGGTGCTGTTCGCAGTGACACTCGTCGTGGCCGGGGTCGCCGCGCTCGGCCTGTACTACCTGCACGCGTGCCGGACGCTCGCGCCGTCCACGCTCGAAGGGCCGTCGCCGGTCCCCGAACCGAAGATCGCCTACCGGCACTACCTGCTCGGCCAGGTGTGGCGCGACTGGTGGACGATCAGCCGCACGGTCGTGCCGCAGGTGTACCGGACCGCGCGGGCCGTCCTCGTCCGCCTGACCCGGCTGCTGCTCGGCGGATTCTGGGGGTTCTTCGTCTTCCCCGTCTGGCTGGCGCTGTGCGCGGGCATCGTGGCCGCCTCCGTCCCCGCCGCCGTGTTCGTGCTCGCGCTCACCGTCCTGTACGGGCTGGTGGCCGCGGCGGGGCTCGCGGTGTGGCTGGGGTGCGTGCTCGTCCTCGCGGCGGTGGAGCGCCTCTTCATGATGTACGGCAGGATCCTGCAGACCTGCCCGCACCCCTTCTGCTACGAGCGCATCGGGCTGCCCGAGTACGAGTGCCCGGGGTGCGGGGCGCGGCATCCCCGCCTCACCCCCGGGTCGGGCGGCGCGTTCCGCCACGTGTGCCGCTGCGGGGCGCGGCTGCCCACGACCGTCCCGCTCGGGCGTTTCCGGCTGGCCGCGTACTGCCCGCACTGCGGGGGGCGGCTGCCCGACCGGATCGGGCGGGTCCGCGTGGAGCCGCTGCCGTTCGTCGGCGGCCCGGCCGCCGGGAAGACCACGTTCATGGTCCTCGGGATCCGCGCCCTGCACGCGCGGGCCCGCGCCGTCCACGGGCGGCTGGCGTTCGTGGAGCGGCGGCACGCGCAGGCGTACGCGGGCGCGATCCGCGAGTTCCAGCGCGGCGGGCGCCTCGCCAAGACGGGCCCGGAGCTGCCGCTCGCGACCATGGTGGACGTGGAGCTCCCGGGGCGCGCCCGGCGGATCCTCTACCTGTTCGACCCGGCCGGCGAGCACTACACGGGCGCCACGGAGGTCGAGTCGCTGCGCTATCTGGAGCACAGCGAGGCGCTGCTGTTCGTCGTGGACCCGTTCGCCCTCCCCCAGTTGCGCGGCTCCCTGACCGGCGACGAGCGGGAGGTCGTCGACCGGGCCGCCGCGTCGTCGGCGGAGGACCCGGCCGACACGTTGCAGCGGGTGCTGAACGAGCTGCGGTCCCGGCCCGACCAGGGGCACCAGAAGCGGGTCGCCGTCGTCGTCACCAAGACCGACCTGCTGGCCCGCACCGAGATCGGCCGCTGCCTGGGCGACGCGGGGCCGGACGACGAGGCGGGGCTGCGCGAATGGCTGGGGGACGTCGGTCTCGGCAACACCGTCCGGACCCTCGACCAGCTCGCGGGGCAGGTGCGGTACTTCGCGTCCGGCCTGGCGACGGAGCCCGCGGACGTCGCCGACCTGCTCGGCTGGGTGACCGGCCTGGCGCCCGCCGGTGCGGCGAACGGCGTCCGGCCGCCCGACGACGCCGCCCAGGAACTTCCCGGGACGGCCCCGCTGCGCGCCCCGTGGCCGGTGCGGGGCCGCGGTCCGAGCCGCGTCCCCCTCGGCTACCAGGCCGGGCGCTGGGCCGTCCTCGCGGGAGTGTCGGCCGGCACGGTGGCGACCGTGACGGGCGCGGTCGTCGCCGCCGCGGAACGCTTCCCTTTCTGACCCCTTCGGTGCCGAATGTCTTCCTTGTGATCGAGCACACCCTGATGGCAAGGAAGATATCGATCCATCATCGGATTGGACGTTCTTTGTGCACCGTCCACACCGCGGCCCCCCGACCGGAAGGCGACCATGACCCAGACGGCCGATCCAGCCGCCGATACGGCGACCGGCGGATGGATGGACCGGCGGCTCTGGCTGATCCTCATCCTCGGGGCGCTGACGGCCATCGGGCCGCTGTCGATCGACCTGTACCTGCCCGCGCTGCCCGCACTGGCCGACGACCTGTCGACGGGCGCGATGCAGACGCAGCTCACGCTGACCGCGTGCGTCGCCGGTCTCGCCGCGGGGCAGGCGGTGGCGGGCCCGCTCAGCGACACGCTGGGGCGGCGCCGGCCGCTGCTGGCCGGGCTGGCCGCGTACGCCGCCGCGTCGCTGCTGTGCGCCGCCGCCCCCACCGTGGAGACGCTCATCGCGCTGCGGGTGGTGCAGGGCGCCACCGGGGCCGCCGGGATCGTGATCGCGCGGGCGATCGTCCGCGACCTGTACCAGGGCGTGGCCGCCGCCCGGTTCTTCTCGATGCTGATGCTGGTCACCGGGCTCGCCCCGATCCTCGCGCCGGCGGCCGGGGGGCAGCTGCTGCGGCTCCTGCCGTGGCCGGGCCTGTTCGCGGTCCTGTCCGGGGTCGGCGTCGCGCTGTTCCTCGGCGCGCTGCTCGGGGTGAAGGAGACGCTGCCGCCGGCGCGCCGCGCGACGGGCGGGCTGCGCGCGACGGCCCGCACGTTCCGGGGCCTGGCGGCCGACCGGATGTTCGCCGGGTACGCCCTGACGATCGGGCTGTCGTTCGGGGCGATGTTCACCTACATCTCGGGGTCGCCGTTCGTCCTGCAGGACATCTACGGGCTGTCGCCGCAGACGTTCGGCATCGCCTTCGGCGTCAACGCCCTCGGGACCGTGGCCGCCGCGCAGGTCGGCGGCCGGCTCGCCGGCCGGGTGCGGCTGCGCCGGCTGCTGGCCGCCGGGCTCGGCATGATGACGGCGGGCGGGGCGGTCATGCTGGCCGCCGTCTTCACCGGCGCCGGCGTGTACGGGGTGCTGCCCGCCCTGTTCCTGGTCACCTCCGGGCAGGGTTTCGTGCTGCCGAACGCGACGGCGCTGGCGCTGGCGGGCCCCGCGTCCCGGGTGGCCGGGAGCGCCTCGGCGCTGCTCGGCGTCACCCAGTTCGCGCTGGGCGGGGCCGCCGCGCCGCTGGCCGGGATCGCCGGGCCGGACACCGCCGTCCCGATGGCCGTGTCGATCGCCGCGCTGGCGGTGCTGGCGTCCCTCGTCACCGCGACCGCCACCCGCGGCAGCGGGGCGGGCACCGCGGTGGACGCGGCACCGGGGTCACCGGGGTCACCGCGCTGACGCGCCGCCTTCGGGGCCGCCGTCGAGGGCGGTCAGGATGAAGCCCGCGACCTCGTCGGCGAGGCGCGCGGCAGGCTTCGGGCCGTCCGCCCGGTACCAGGACGGCATCTGGTTCACCATGCCGAGCGCGACGATCGTGACGGTCTCGGCGGGCGTCGCGTCGCTGAACACCCCGTCCCGCTGCCCCTGCTCGACGAGGCCGCGGAACGTCACGTGGTAGCGGCGGCGGTCGGCGCGGACCGAGCGCATCCGGGCGCCGTCCAGCCGGTGCATCTCGCGGGAGAAGACCTTCGCCTCGTCGATGTGCTCCGCCGTGCTGCGGATCAGCCCGGCCAGCACGGCGCGGACGGCCTCGCGGGGCGGCAGCCCACGCGCCAGGACGTCGCCGAGGTCGGCGAGCTGCCGGGCGATCAGCGAGTGGTAGATCTCGTAGAGGAGATCGTCCTTGGAGTCGAAGTAGTGGTAGAGGGCGCCCTTGGTGACCTCGGCGGCCTCCACGATGCCCTGCACGGACGTCCCGTCGAAACCGCGTTCGGCGAACAGCCGGAGCGCCGCGTCCAGGATCCGCCGCTCGACCGCGCTCGACCGCACGGGCCCCGCCGACCGGGGGCTCGCCGAGCCGGGCCCTGCCGTGTCCGTCACCCGTGCACCTCCCGCCGGCGAGGCATTGACTCGATGTTGTCCCACGTCATAGCTTGCCAGAAAACCGACCGGTCGGTATGCACCCGTGCCGTACAGCGTCCGTACGGCGCCCGGACAGAGGGAGAGCTCATGCCCGCAGTGGAGACCGTCCGCGGCCCCGTCGACGTCGGCGGGCTGGGACGCACGTTCATGCACGAGCACGTCTTCGTCCTCGGCACCGAGAACGTCCAGAACTACGGCGCGGGCGACTGGTGGGACGAGGACGAGAAGGTCGCCGACGCGGTGGCGAAGCTGCGCGAGCTGCCGGAACGCGGCATCAGCACGATCGCGGACCCCACCGTGTGGGGCCTCGGCCGCTACATCCCGCGCATCCAGCGGATCAACGAGCAGGTGCCGGAGCTCAACATCATCGTGGCGACGGGGATCTACACCTACAACGACCTGCCGTTCCAGTTCCACCACCGCGGTCCCGGCACGATGCTGGACGTCGGCCCCGATCCGATGATCGCCGACTTCGTCCGCGACCTGACCGAGGGCATCGCCGGCACGGGCGTCAAGGCGGCGTTCCTCAAGTGCGCCGTGGACGCCCCCGGGCTCACCCCCGGGGTCGAGCGGGTGCTGCGGGCCGTCGCCGCGGCCCACCGCGAGACGGGCGCGCCGCTCACCGTGCACACCGAGAGCTCCATCCACGCGGGCCGGACGGTCGTCGACCTGCTCGGCAAGGAGGGCGTGGACCTGAGCAAGGTCGTGATAGGGCACGCGGGCGACAGCAACGACCTCGACTACCTGATGGCGCTCGCCGACTCCGGCGCGATCCTCGGCATGGACCGCTTCGGCCTCGACCTCATCAACCCGACCGAGAACCGGGTGGCCACCATCGCGGCCCTGTGCGAGCGCGGCTACGCCGACCGGATCGTGCTCAGCCACGACGCGAGCTGCTTCATCGACTGGTTCGGCCCCGACCCGGCGACGGTCCCCGCGATACAGCCGAACTGGCACTACCGGCACATCACCGACGACGTGCTGCCCGCCCTGCGCGCCGCCGGCGTCGGCGACGCCCGGATCGACCAGATGCTCGTGGCCAATCCGCGGCGGTACTTCACCCGCTGAACATTCCGGCACCCGCCGGCGACCACCTGGTCACGTTCGCCCCTCCTGAACGACTAATCACCGCATTTCGGGAAATCATGGGGAGGACAGTGAGGGAGGCGGCCAGGTGAGCGAAGAGAACACGCGTCGCGGCACCCGTGCCGTGATGGTGTTGTTCCTGGTCACGCTGCTCGCCCTGCTCGTCCCGGGCTGCCGGGTCGTCGGGGGCGGGACGGCCGAGCACGTCCCCCCGCCCGTCACCACGTCGCCCAAGAGCAAGGACGCCAAGCCCAGCGGCCGCCGCCCCGGCGTCGTCAACATCGAGACCGAGCAGGACCTGCGCGGCACCCGCGCGGCCGGGACGGGCGTCGTGCTCACGGCCTCCGGGCTCGTGCTGACCAACAACCACGTGATCAGGGGCGCCACCAGGATCGAGGGCACCGACACCGACAACCGCCGCACCTACACCGCGCGGGTCGTCGGCTACGACCGCGCGGGCGACATCGCGGTGATCCGGCTGGAGGGCGCGTCCCGGCTCAAGGCCGCCGCGTTCGCCTCCGCGTCCGGCGTGGGCGTGGGCGACCCGGTCACCGCCGTGGGCAACGCGGGCGGTGAAGGCGGCAAGCCCCGGGTGGTCACCGGCGAGGTGACCGCCCTGGAGCAGTCCGTGACCGCCCGCGACGACAGCAGCGGGACCACCGAGCGGCTCAGCGGCCTGATCGAGACCGACGCGCCGATCGAGCCGGGCGACTCGGGCGGGCCGCTGCTGAACACGGACGGCAAGGTGATCGGCATCAACACCGCCGCGTCCGCCGGCCTCTCGCGCAACGCGGCCGAGAGCAAGAACCACCGCGGGTACGCGATCCCGTCGGACCGGGCCCTGGACGTCGCACGGCAGATCCAGCGCGGCGAGGCGTCCATCACCGTGCACATCGGGCCGACCGCCATGCTGGGCGTCAAGGTCCGCTCCAACCGCAACTCGCGGGGCGCCGTCGTCGCCGAGGTCGTGCCCGGCTCCCCCGCCGAGGCCGCGCGCATACCGGTCGGGGCCTCCATCGTCACCTTCGACGGCCGGGGCGTGGACTCGCCCACCACCCTCACCACGTTGATGCTGGCCCATCATCCAGGCGATGTCGTCCAGCTGGAGTGGACGACCGCCCAGGGCGCCGCCGTGTCCGCCACGATCCGCCTTGCCGAGGGGCCTCCCCAGTAGCGCCCGCCCGGACGCCCATGCCCGCCTCGGCATGCGCGCGTCTCCCCGATGCGGTTTCGTTGAGGGCCGCGAGCGCGTCCTCGTGCGAGAGTGAGAGGAATCCCGGGCGACTACGAGGATGTGGGTGCGATGAGCCGCAAGGCGCCTTCCGGTGACTTCGACGACGCCGATCTTGAGGTCTCGGAGGCGAAGACCTGGTCCGCCGGCGTGCCCGGCATCACGGCCGCACTCCGGCGGTCGTACGAGCAGATGGGGGTCCGGCGCACCGCGCTGACGCTGGCGCGCGTCAACCAGAAGACGGGTTTCGACTGCCCGGGGTGCGCCTGGCCGGAAGGTGAGCGCCGGCACCTCGCCGAGTTCTGCGAGAACGGCGCCAAGGCCGTCGCCGAGGAGGCCACCACGCGGCGGGTCACCCGCGAGTTCTTCGCCCGGCACACCGTGGCCGAGCTGGCGGAGCGCTCCGACCACTGGCTCGGGCAGCAGGGACGCCTCACCGAGCCGATGCTGAAGCGGGCCGGGTCCGCGCACTACGAGCCGGTGTCCTGGGACGAGGCGTTCGGCCTGCTGGCGGCGGAGCTGAACGCGCTGGACTCGCCGGACGAGGCCGTCTTCTACACCTCGGGCCGCACGAGCAACGAGGCCGCGTTCGCCTACCAGCTGTTCGTCCGCGCGTTCGGCACGAACAACCTGCCGGACTGCAGCAACATGTGCCACGAGTCGTCCGGGTCGGCGCTGAGCGAGACGATCGGCATCGGCAAGGGCTCGGTGCTGCTGGAGGACTTCGACCGCGCCGACCTGATCTTCGTCGTCGGGCAGAACCCGGGGACGAACCACCCGCGGATGCTGTCCGCGCTGGAGCGGGCCAAGAAGGCGGGCGCGCGGATCGTCGCCGTCAACCCGCTGCCCGAGGCGGGGCTGCTGCGGTTCAAGAACCCGCAGCGCCCGACCGGGATCGCGGCCCGGGGCACCGTGCTCGCCGACCGGTTCCTGCAGATCCGGCTGAACGGCGACCTCGCCCTGTTCCAGGCGCTCAACCGGATGCTGCTGGAGTCGGACGCGCCGGACGCCGTCGACCGCGGGTTCCTCGACGCGCACACCCACGGGTTCGAGGCGTTCGAGCAGCACGTCCTCGGCCTCGACTGGGACGACGTGCTGGAGGCGACCGGGCTGACCCGCGCCGAGATCGGCGGCGCGCTCAACGACGTCCTGCGGGCCGAGCGGATCATCGTCTGCTGGGCGATGGGCCTCACCCAGCACCGCAACTCCGTCCCCACGATCCGCGAGATCGTCAACTTCCTGCTGCTGCGCGGCAACATCGGCCGTCCCGGCGCGGGCGTCTGCCCCGTGCGCGGCCACTCCAACGTGCAGGGCGACCGGACGATGGGCATCTGGGAGCGGCCGAAGCCCGGGTTCCTGGACGCCCTCGCCGCCGAGTTCGGGTTCGAGCCGCCGCGCGAGCACGGCGTGGACACCGTGAACGCGATCCGCGCCATGCGGGACGGCCGCGCGAAGGTGTTCCTCGGCATGGGCGGCAACTTCGTCCGCGCCACCCCCGACTCCGCGGTCACCGAGGCGGCGCTGCGGAACTGCCGGCTGACCGCGCAGGTGTCCACCAAGCTCAACCGCTCGCACGCCGAGGCCGGCGAGCTGGCGCTGATCCTGCCGGCGCTCGGCCGCACCGAGCGCGACGAGCAGGAGTCCGGGCCGCAGTTCGTCTCCGTCGAGGACTCGATGGGGATGGTGCACGCCTCGCGGGGCCGCCTCGCCCCCGCCTCGCCCCACCTGCTGTCCGAGGTGTCGATCGTCTGCCGCCTGGCGAGGGCGACGCTCCCCGGCTCGGGCATCGGGTGGGCGGCGATGGAACACGACTACGACGTGATCCGCGACCACATCTCCCGCGTCGTGCCCGGGTTCGCCCGCTTCAACGCCCGCGTCCGCGAGCCCGGCGGGTTCACGCTCCCGCACGCGCCGCGCGACGAGCGCAGGTTCCCCACCGCGACGGGCAAGGCCAACCTCACGGTGAACGAGCTGGAGGTCCTGCGGGTCCCGGAGGGACGGCTGCTGCTGCAGACCGTCCGGAGCCACGACCAGTACAACACCACCGTGTACGGGCTGGACGACCGCTACCGGGGCATCAAGGCCGGGCGCCGCGTCGTGTTCGTCAACCCCGCCGACCTGTCCGCGCTCGGGCTGGCGGACGGCGCGCCGGTCGACCTGGTCTCCGAGTGGGAGGACGGCGTGGAGCGCCGCGCCCCGGCCTTCCGCGCCGTCGCCTACCCGACCGCGGCGGGCTGCGCGGCGGCGTACTTCCCGGAGACCAACGTCCTCGTCCCCCTCGACAGCACCGCCGAGGTGAGCAACACCCCGACCTCCAAATCGGTGATCGTCCGGCTGGAACCGGCGAGCCCCCGGGAGCCCGACCTGGTTTAGGCTCGGGGCATGACGAACCTCCCCGACCGCGCCGGACCTCCCGCGTCGCCGGAGATGCGGGCCGGTGACGCCGACCGCGACCGGGTCGCGCACGTGCTGCGGGACGCGGCCGGCGACGGGCGGCTGACGCTGGAGGAGCTGGACGAGCGTCTGGACGCGGTGTACGCGGCCAAGACGTACGCGGACCTGGAGCCGCTCACCCGTGACCTGCCCGCGCCCGGCGCGGCACCGCCGCCCGCGCCGTCCGGCGCGGCGGCGTGGCGGCCGGTGGCGGGCGCGCCGTCCTGGAAGGGCGGCGTCGGGATCATGAGCGGGTTCCGGCGGGCGGGCGTGTGGAACGTCCCCCGCAGGTTCCGGGCGTTCGCGTTCTGGGGCGGCGGGAAGATCGACCTGCGCGACGCGCGGTTCGCGGAGCCGGAGACGACGATCCGGGCCTTCGCCATCATGGGCGGCGTCGAGATCGTCGTGCCGGACGACATCACCGTGCACGTCAAGGGCCTCGGGATCATGGGCGGCTTCGACCAGCGGGCGAGCGGCCCGGGCGTGCCCGGCGCACCCACGGTCGTCATCAGGGGCCTGGCGTTCTGGGGCGGCGTCGGGGTGAAGCGCCGCAAAGCGAGCCGGCAGCAGAAGCGCGAGAAGGAACTCCGGCCGCCCGAAGCAGACTAGGCGTCGGCGATCCGGTCCAGCCATTCGCCGAGCAGGGCCGTCTCCGGTGCGGACAGCCGTGCCGGCGGATCGGCGGCCAGCGCGGCGCGCAGCGCCACCGCGCGGGCCGCGGCCGGGTGCCGCGCGGCGCCCTCCCCTTCGCGGGGGACGGTGACCGCGGCGAGGACCGCCTCCCTCGTCCGCTCGGACAGTTCGTCGTCCGCCGCCCCGTCCGGCTCGCCGCCCTCGCCCGCGATGAGCGCGAGGGTGACGCCGACCCCGGCGGCGTGGATCATCCGGGCGGCCGTGCCGACGGGGACGCGGAGCCGCCCGGCGCGGGCGGCCGCCGCGACGAGGCCGAGCAGGATGCGGTGCGCCTCCGCCGCGATGGGCGGCGTCCGGGACGTGCCGTACATCAGGGTGTAGAACGCGGGGTTCGTGCGGCCGTACTCGACGTGCAGGTCCCAGCCGCGGCGCAGGTCGTCGACCGGGTCGCCGGTGCTCTCCTGGGCTCGCTTGCCCGCCAGGTACCTCTCGAAGCCGTAGGCGGCGACGGCGTCGAACAGCCCGCGCTTGTCGCCGAAGTGGTGGTAGAGGGTCGGCGCCCCGACCCCGGCCGCCGTGCAGACGGCGCGCGTCGAGACCGGCTCGCCGCCGGCCTCGGCCAGCAGCCGGGCGGCCGCCCGCAGGATGCGGTCCCGGGTGTCGAGGTCCTGCTGCGCGGTCACGAAATCGACGTTACAGAAATTTCCTGAGCACCGCTATGCGAACTCCTGTAGCGGCGCTATGGTTATAGCTATATCAACGCTATGGACGACGTCCGAGAGGAGACCTGCCATGCGCAGCGCGCTTCTGTCCGCACCCGGCAAGCCGCTGGAGATCGTCGAGCGGGAGGTGCCCGAACCGGGCCCCGGCGAGATCCTCGTCAAGGTCACCGCGTGCGGAATGTGCTTCTCCGAGATCAACCACCTGCGGGGGCACTACGCCTTCGGGACGTTCCCGGTCGTGCCGGGCCACGAGATCAGCGGCGTCGTCGCCGCGCTCGGCGCGGGCGTCGGGTGGCCGGCGGTCGGCACCCGCGTCGGCGCCGCCTGGCCGTACGGCTCATGCGGCCACTGCGACCAGTGCGTGCGCGGCGACCAGATCCTGTGCGGCGAGCTGCCGCGACAGGTCACCGGCGTCAACCGCGACGGCGGCTACGGCGAGTACTTCGTCGGCCGCTCCGGTTTCGTCACCCCGCTGCCCGACGGGCTCGACCCCGTGGCCGGCGCGCCGCTGATGTGCGCCGGGATCACCGCCTTCAACGGGCTGCGCCAGGCCGGCGCGGTCGCCGGGTCGAAGGTCGCCGTCCTCGGCACCGGCGGCGTCGGCATGATGGCCGTGCGGTTCGCCGCCGCGATGGGCGCCCGGGTCGCCGTGGTGTCCCGCTCCCGCCGCGCCGAGGACGAGGCCCGCCGCTTCGGCGCCGAACAGTTCGTCGCCACCGCGGAAGAGGACCCCGCCGGCGCCCTGCGGGCATGGGGCGGCGCGGACGTCATCATGAACACCGCACCCGACACCGGCACGGGGCTCGCCGCGTTCGGCGGCCTGCGCCCCGACGGCACCCTGCTCTACCTCGGATTCGGCGCCGCCAACGTGGAGGTGCCGCCCGCCGCCCTCGTCTCCAACCGGCTCCGAGTGATGGGCGTGCCGTCCGGATCCCCGCACGACCTGCGCGACACCCTGGACTTCGCGGTGGCGCACGGGATCGTCCCCGAGGTCACGACCGTCCCGCTGGACGACGCGCCGCGCATCCTCACCGACATGGACGCGGGCGTCCACCGGGGCCGCGCGGTCATCGCGTTCGGCTGAACCGCCGCCACGGACGGGCCTGCTCGAAGGCGTGGCAGGCGGCCATGACCAGGGCGTCGGCGTGGCGGGCACCGACGACCTGGAGGCCGATCGGCAGTCCGGCCGAGGTGAAGCCGCACGGCAGGCTCGCGGCGGGCTGCTGCGTCATGTTGAACGGGTAGGTGAACGGGGTCCAGCCCGTCCAGCGCGGGGACGGGGAACCCGGCGGCACCTCCAGGCCGGCCTCGAACGCCGCGATCGGCATCGTCGGGGTGAGCAGCAGGTCGTAGCGCTCGTGGAACAGGCCCATGACGCGGCCCAGCTCCATCCGGCGGGCCGTGGCGGTGAGGTAGTCGAGGGCCGAGTACCCGGCGCCCTGCTCGCAGATCTCCCGCAGGCCCGGGTCGAGCCGGGCGCGCGCCTCGGGCGGCAGGTGGTCGACGACCTTCGCGGCGCCCGCGAACCACAGGACCTCGAACTCCTCGACGGGGTCGCCGAAGCCGGGGTCGGCCTGCTCGACCTTGGCGCCCAGCTCGGCGAACACCTCGGCGGCGGCCGCGACGGACGCCGCGATCTCCGGATCGACCTCCGCGAAGCCGAGGTCGGGGCTGAACGCGACGCGCAGGCCGGTGAGGTCGTCCGGGCGGGCCTCGGTGAACGGGACGTCCGGCGGCGCGAGCGAGGACCAGTCGCGGCCGTCCGGTCCGCAGATCGCGTCGAGCAGCAGCGCCGCGTCCGCGACGGTGTTCGTCATCGGGCCGACGTGCGCGAGCGTCCCGAACGGGCTCGCCGGGTAGTGCGGGATGCGGCCGTAGGTCGGCTTGATGGTGAACGTGCCGGTGAACGCGGCGGGGATGCGCACCGAGCCGCCGCCGTCCGTACCGAGGGCGAGTGGCGCCATGCCCGCCGCGACGGCCGCCGCCGCGCCGCCGCTCGACCCGCCCGGCGTGCGGGACGGGTCCCACGGGTTGCGGGTGACGCCGTTGCGCGGGTTGTCGGTGACGCCCTTCCACGCGAACTCCGGCGTGGTCGTCTTGCCGACGAAGACCGCGCCCTGCTCGCGGAGCCGGGCGACCGACGGGGCGTCCTCGTCCCACGGGCCCGCCGGGTCGATCGTCGTGGAGCCGCGCAGCGTGGGCCAGCCGCGGGTGAGCAGGACGTCCTTGATGGAGACCGGCACGCCGTCCAGCGGGCCGAGCGTCGCGCCCCGCGCCCGGCGGTCGGCCGCCGCGCGGGCCATGTCGAGCGTGGTGTCCGCGTCGACCAGGCAGAACGCGTTGAGCGCGGGGTCGTCGCGCTCGATCCGGTCGAGCACGGCCTGCGCCGCCTCGACCGGGGAGAGCGTCCCGGCCTCGTACTCCCCCAGCAGCTCGGCCGCGGTCAGATCGGCCGCGTCGGTCTTCGTCACGGTCACTGCAACCCCCTCCGATGCACAGGTCAGCCGACCTTCTGCGGTGAACCCACGTAGCCGAGCCGCTTGTCCACGACGTTGCGCAGCGGGCGCCCGCCGACATAGCGGTCGAGGTTGGCGGCGAACAGCCGGACCAGCTCGTCCCGCCAGCCGACCACGTCGCCGGACATGTGCGGGGAGACGAGCACGTTCGGCATGTCCCACAGCGGGGACGACTCCGGGAGCGGCTCGTCCTCGAAGACGTCGAGCGCCGCGCCCGCGATCCGGCCGGCCCGCAGCGCCGCGACCAGATCGGCCTCGTTCACCAGCGCGCCGCGCCCCACGTTGACGAGCCGCGCGGACGGCCGCATCCGGCCGAGCGCGGCGGCGTCGATCATGTGGCGGGTCTGCGGGGTGAGCGGCGCCGCCAGCACGACGTAGTCGGCCTCGGCGAGCGCCTCGTCCAGCCGCTCCACCGGGTGGACGACACCGAGGTCGGGGTCGGCGTCGCGCGGCGTGCGGCCCGCGCCGGACACGGCCAGGCCCGCGGCCGACAGGCGGCGGCCGATCGCGCGGCCGATCGGCCCGGTGCCGACGACCAGGGCGCGGGCGCCGGTGACGCGCTCGGTCTCGCGGTGCCGCCAGCGGCGCTCGCCCTGGAGCCGGACGGTCGTGTGCAGGTCCTTGGCGAAGGTGAGCACCAGGCCGAGGACGTACTCCGCGATCGGCTCGTCGAAGACGCCGCGCGAGTTGGTGACGACCGTGCCGGACTCGACCAGGCCGGGGAAGAGCAGCCGGTCGACCCCGGCGCTCGCGATGTGGACCCAGTCCGGCCCGCCGGTCCGCGGCCACGCCCCGGCGACCGCGTCGGAGAGGAAGTCCCACACGAACAGGACGTCCGCGCCGGGCAGGGCGTCGGCGAGCTCCGCTTCGCGCACGTAACGTACGTGGGCGAGACGCTCCGCGTCGGCCATGCCCCGTGGGCGGACGTCCCCGGTCAGGACCACCACGTCGGGCGGCCCTCCGGGTGCGGGCGGAACAGGGTCCATGGAGCGCCACTTTCAGGGAGACCAGAGTTTACGTGAAGGCAACGCAGGGAGGCATTGACACGCTAGGAACGTTTCGTAGGATTGTCAACAATCAGCGCGGTGCACTGCGGCCCCGGGCACCGCACTGAGATGTCGTGTGCTGCAAGACCGTCGCAACCTGCCCACGCAAGGCCAGGACGGATCCCAGAGCGCTCTAACGGAAGAGTCCTTCGGGTGGCGACGTTCTCGCCCACCCCTGTCCACGGGGAGGCCCAGCATGCCCAAGCTCATGACCATCACTCTGGAGCGTCGCGGCGTCTCGTGCGTCGCGGAACTGCTGGAGAAGGACGCGCCGCGCACCTGCGAGGCGGTGTGGAACTCCCTCCCGCTCGGCGGGGACGCCTACCACGCCAAGTACGCGCGGAACGAGGTCTACACGATGGTCGAGAGGTTCACCGAGGATGAGGTCGGCCTCGAGAACCCCACCGTCACCCCGATCCCCGGTGACGTCGTCTACTTCTCCTTCGCCGGCGGCATGCTCGACCGCCGCTTCAAGGAGGAGAAGAACATCCACACGCTGCCCGGCGTGATCGACCTCGCGATCTTCTACGGCCGCAACAACCTGCTGCTCAACGGGGACGTCGGCTGGGTCCCCGGCAACGTGTACGCGACGATCGTCGACGGCCTGGGCCGCATGGCCGAGGCCTGCAACGACGTCTGGCGCTCCGGCGGTGTCGGCGAGCGCCTGGTCTACAGCCGTCTTGAGTCCTAGAGCGGTGGGCGCGCAAATGACATTCGACCCCACGCTGGTCGTCGGCCCCGAGCTGCTCGCCCAGCACGGCATCGGCGTGGTCGCGCCCTTCGACTTCGCCCTCGACCGCGAGCTGTGGCGCTGGACGCCCGACGACGTGTCGCTGTTCATGACGAGGCTTCCGTACGTCCCGGTGCCGGTCACCGTCGAGATGGCGTCCGCGCTGTCCGACCAGTCCATCGTCCGGCAGGCCACGCGGGACGTGCTGGCCCCCGAGCCGCTCGCCGTCGCGTACGCCTGCGCGTCGGGGAGCTTCATCGGCGGCAAGGCGGGCGAGCTGCGGCTGCACGAGTCGATGCGGCTGGCCGGCGCGCCGGTCTCCACGACGACGTCGGGCGCGCTGGTGGAGTCGCTCCGGCTCCTCGACGTCAGCCGCGTCGCCGTCGTCACCCCCTACATCGACGCGGTCACCGAGCGGCTGGTGTCCTTTCTCGGCGAGTACGGCATCGAAGTGGTGTCGTCGGTCGGGATGGGGCTGCTCAGCCACATCTGGAAGGTCGGCTACGGCGAGATCGTGTCGGCGGTGTCGGCGGTCGACGGCCCCGAGGCCGAGGCCGTCTTCATCAGCTGCACGAACGTGCCGACCTACGACATCATCGCCCCGCTGGAACAGATGATCGGCAAGCCGGTCCTCACCGCCAACCAGGTCACGATGTGCACCGCGCTGCGCTCGATGGGCCGCTCCGCGGCCGGTCCCGGGCAGTCGCTCGTGCAGCTGGCCCCGTCCACCGCCGCCTGATCACCGCTGGAGCCCGAGGGTAGGATTGACGATTCGATGCCACAGAACAGATTGAGCGCCGGGTTCCTCTACCCCGGCTACAGCGCCGAGGCCGACTACCCCGCCATCGAGCGCGCTCTCGGCGGGGTGCACCTGCCGGTCGTGCACACGCTGATGCGCGAGGACGCCCACCGGGTCGACGCGCTGCTGGACATCGGCGGCGCCGACGTACTGGCCGAGGGCGCCGGCGTCCTGCGCGACATGGGCGTCCAGGCCGCCGTGTGGGCCTGCACCAGCGGGAGCTTCGTGTTCGGCTGGGACGGTGCGGCGCGGCAGGTCGAGGGCGTCCGCGAGGCCACGGGCGTGCCCGCGTCCAGCACCTCGTTCGCCTTCGTGAACGCCGCGCGTGCCCTCGGGGTGACCAGGGTCGCGATCGCCGCGACCTACCCGGCCGACGTCGCGGAGCGGTTCGTGGCGTTCCTCGGCCACGCCGGCATCGAGGTGGTGGCGCTGTCCTGCCGGGGCATCATCACCGCCGCCGAGGTCGGCACCCTGGGCCGCGACGAGGTGCTCGCCTTCGTCACGGCCAACGACCATCCGGACGCCGAGGCGGTGCTGGTGCCCGACACCGCGCTGCACACCGTGTCCTGGCTCGACGAGCTGGAGGCACGGGTCGGCAAGCCGGTACTGACCGCCAACCAGGTGAGCGTGTGGGAGGGGCTGAGGCTCGCGTCCGGTCCCGGGGGGCTCGCCCCGCGCACCGGGCTGGGCCGGCTGTTCGCCGAGCCCGCCGCCGTCCCGGCCGGCGCCGCCGAGCGGGGACGCGATATCTGGCAGCTATGAGAAAGGGGCCCCGCGGCAATGGGCCGATTGGGTGAGCTGGAACCTGTCCCCCGCAAGTCGACCGTCGAGATCGTCTCGGACGAGCTGCGCTCGGCGATCATGTACGGGTCGCTGGAGCCCGGCGCCCAGCTCGGCGAGGCCGAGCTGGCCGGCCGGCTCGGCATCAGCCGGGGCCCCCTGCGCGAGGCGATGCAGCGGCTCGTCCAGGAGGGGCTGCTGGTCAGCGAACCCCACCGCGGGCTGTTCGTCATCACCCTGGACGAGGGCGACGTCGAGGACGTCTACCTCGCCCGGCTCGCGATCGAGCGGGAGGCGTGCCAGCTGATCATGGAGCGGAACCGCGGGGAGGCCGTCGCCAGGCTCACCGACGCCCTCGACGCGCTCATCGACGCGGCCGACCAGCGGGACCGGGTCGCGATGAGCGACGCCGACCAGGCGTTCCACGAGGTCCTGGTCAGCTCGTCCGGCAGCCCCCGGCTGGAGCGGATGGCGCACACGCTCCTGGTGGAGACCCGCATGTGCCTCAACGCGCTGCAGGACACCTACCCGGAGCCGTCCGAGCTGGTCGAGGAGCACCGGCGGCTGGTGGACGCGATCGGCGACGGCGAGGAGGAGCGGCTGCTGACCCTCATCGAGGAGCACATGACCGACTCCATCGAGCGGCTCCGCCTCCCCTAGCTCTTCCGGCGGCGCCGAACCGGAGCGGCCCCTCGGCGCTGGACATCCGGTCCCGGGGACACCTACATTGCAGATTGTCGACAATCTACGAAGGGCATCGGAGGGACGACGCATGGCTAAGCTGTCACCCCTGCTCAAGCAGGCCACCCCCGTCCTTGCCGAGCGCGGCGAGGGCGTCTACCTGTACGACACCGACGGCCGCCGGCACCTCGACTTCACCGCGGGCATCGGCGTCACCGGCACGGGGCACTGCCACCCGCGCGTGGTCGAGGCGGCGCAGCGGCAGGTCGGCACGCTGATCCACGGCCAGTACACGACGGTCATGCACGAGCCGCTGCTGCGGCTCACCGAGGCGCTCGGCGAGGTGCTGCCGTCCGGCCTCGACTCGCTGTTCTTCCTCAACAGCGGCAGCGAGGCCGTCGAGGCGTCCATCCGGCTGGCGCGGCACGCGACCGGCCGGCAGAACATCGTCGTCTTCCACGGCTCCTTCCACGGCCGGACCATGGGCGCCGCCGCGCTCACCACGGCGGGCACGAAGTTCCGCGCCGGCATCGGCCCGCTGATGCCGGGCGCCGCCATCGCGCCGTTCCCGCAGGCCTACCGGTACGGCTGGGACGAGGACGACGCCACCCGGTTCGCGCTGCGCGAGCTGGACTACCTGCTCGTCACCGCCAGTCCCGCGTCCGACACCGCCGCGTTCATCGTCGAGCCGGTGCTCGGCGAGGGCGGCTACATCCCCGCCCCGCCCGGGTTCCTGGAGGGGCTGCGCGAGCGCGCCGACCGGCACGGCATCCTGCTGATCATGGACGAGGTGCAGACCGGGTTCGGGCGGACCGGCCGGTTCTGGGGGCACGAGCACTCCGCCGCGCTTCCCGACATCCTCATCACCGCCAAGGGCCTCGCCAGCGGCTTCCCGCTGTCGGCGATCGCGGCGCCGACCGCGCTGATGGAGAAGGCCCGTCCCGGCTCGCAGGGCGGCACCTACGGCGGCAACGCGGTCTCCTGCGCCGCGGCGCTCGCCACGCTCCAGGTCATCCAGGACGAGGACCTCGTCGGCAACGCCGCCCGGCAGGGCGCGCGGCTGAACGACGGCCTGCAGAAGGTCGCCGCCGACCACCCGGCGATCGGGGACGTGCGCGGGCTCGGGCTGATGCAGGCCGCCGAGTTCACCGCGCCCGGCGGCGAGCCCGACGCCGACGCCGCGGCGCGCGCCCACAAGGCGGCGGCCGAGCGCGGGCTCCTGCTGCTGACCTGCGGCGCGTACGGCAACGTCGTCCGGATGATCCCGCCGCTGATCGTCACCGGGTCGCAGATCGACGACGCCCTCGGCCTCTGGTCGGACGCCGTCGCGGACGCGGTCGGCTGACGCACGCCGGGAAACGCCCGGGATGCACCGGCGCCCGGTGGTCACCGGAGAGGGGACCACCGGGCGCCGTCGCGTCCGCGGCGGGTCAGCCGAGCGGGTCGGCGCAGTCGATGGGCCAGTACGGGCCCCAGATGTCGAGCGAGTTCTGCACGAACTTGATCATCACGGGGTCGAAGTTGATGCCGAGGTGCGCGTTGGTGTCGTTGGGGCACTTGTCCTGGAGCAGGACGTTGTGCGCGTTGGAGCCGTTCAGGAACGACGAGGTGTAGGGCGTGACGACCTCGTCGTACTTGGTGGCGAGCACGATGTACTGGGGGCCGGGCACGGTGTCGCCGCCCTCGTTCAGCTCCCGCAGGAAGTCCGAGCCGACGATCTGCTGACCGGCCGCCGGCGCGGCCTCCACGATCGCCTGGGTGATGCCGAGCAGCCGGCCCAGCTCCACCAGCCCCGACGCGTTCGTCCCGTGGTTCGACGGCACGATCCCGACGAGCTTATTCACCTTCGCGGCGCCGCCGAGGAACTTCATGTAGTACCGCGGCATCATGCCGCCCTGCGAGTGCCCGACGATGTCGACCTTCGGCGCGCCCGTCGATTCGAGGACCCGGTCGACGAACGCCGACAGCTCACCGGCCGACGTGGGAATGTCGTAGATCCCCTGGATCGGGCCGTCCTTCGGGCCGCCGTAATTGAGGGCGTAGACGCAATATCCGGCCTTCTTCAGTGCCGGGGAGAGTTTCTGCCAGTTGAACGCCATGTTCTCGAACGTGCCGTGCACGAGCACGACCGGCCGCGGATGCCAGAACGACGGCTTGCATTTCCAGTCGTTCGCCCCTTCCGGGACGATCTCGGCCTGTGCGGGCGCGGTGACGCCGGTCGTGCCCAGTACGGCGGTCATCGCGGCCGCGATGACCGCCCATCTGCGGAGCCGACTGAAACGCATGTGCATCTCCCTAATGCGGGCACGGCCAAAAGAGGCCGGGACCCGAACATGCGGGTCCGGCCCCTCATCGCCGTGTCGGTGGGGGTGGGGTGCACATAACGTACGGCCGCTTTCCGGCCCGGTCTTGTGGAGTGGCCGCCGGTTACCCCGAGGAAATTGTCAAACGACTCACAATCAGGGGAGCTCGCTCACTTCTGACCAGCCCCGAGGGGCGGAGAGCGGTCACGCCTGGGCGACCGCGCCCTCCTTCAGGAGGGTCTCGGCGTCGCCGAAGCCGAGGTCGTCCAGGACCGCGCGGGTCTGGCCGCCGGGGAGGGCGGGGACGCCGTCGGTCTCGGTGGTGGTCCGGGAGAAGCGGGGCGCCGGGGCGGGCTGCGGGTGGCCGGCCAGCGCGGGGAACACGTCGCGGGACGTGTTGAAGGGGTGCTCGGCCGCCTCCGCCATGGACAGGACGGGGGCCACGCAGGCGTCGCTGGGGACGAAGATCTCCGTCCACTCGTCGCGGGTCTTCGTGCGGAACACGGCGGCGAACCGCTCGCGGAGCGCGGGCCAGCCGGAGCGGTCGTGCTGGGCGGGGAGGTCCTCCTTGTCGAGGCCGCTGAGGCGGAGGAACTCGGCGTAGAACTGGGGCTCGATCGCGCCGACGGCCATGTGGCGCCCGTCGGAGGTCTCGTAGACGTCGTACCAGGGGGCGCCGGTGTCGAGCAGGTTGACGCCGCGGCGGTCCTCCCACAGGCCGCCCCGCAGGAAGCCGTGGATGAAGGTGGACAGGTGCGCGGCGCCGTCCACGATGGCGGTGTCGACGACCTGGCCGCGTCCGCTCGTCCTGGACTCCAGGAGGGCGGACAGGATGCCGACGACGAGGTACATGCTGCCGCCCGCGAAGTCGCCGAGGAGGTTCAGCGGGACCTGCGGAGGCCCGCCGGCCCGGCCGATGGCGTGCAGCGTGCCGGTGATGGCGATGTAGCCGATGTCGTGCCCGGCGGTGTGGGAGAGGGGCCCCTCCTGGCCCCAGCCGGTCATCCGCCCGTAGACGAGCTTCGGGTTGCGGGCGAGGCAGTCGTCCGGGCCGAGGCCGAGTCGCTCGGTGACACCGGGCCGGAACCCTTCGAGGAGGGCGTCGGACTTCTCGACCAGCCGGAGGACGACCTCCTTGCCCTTCTCGCTCTTCAGGTCGATCGCGATGGAGCGCTTGCCGCGGTTGGCGAAGTCGGTTCCGCCGGCGGTCTCCCCGGCCCTGACCGCGGAGGCGCGGTCGACGCGGATCACGTCGGCGCCGAGGTCGGCCAGCAGCATCGCGGCGAACGGCCCCGGCCCGATCCCGGCAAGCTCGATCACCCGTACTCCGGACAGCGGCCCCTTGCCCATGCGCATCTCCCTGAATCTCGTTCGGTCCCCCCAGTGTGCACGATCAATGTAAGGGAACGCTGACCCGGGCGCCGCTATCGGGCGGTGAGCTTCACCGGGTCGTCCCGGTCGCCGGTCGCCATCAGCAGGCGGTCGCGGACGGTGGAGCGGCGGACGCCGTCCGCGTGCGGGACGAAGCCGCGCCCGGCGGCGGCCAGGTAGTACCAGCGGTCGGACGGGGCCCGCCACCAGGTTCCGCTGACCGGGCGGCGGGCGTCGCAGGGGCCGGTGGCCCGGTCCTTCGCGGCGAGCAGCGTGGCGGCGGCCGTGGTGGCGCCGTCGGCGAAGGTCAGGCGGGTGCAGAACCAGTCGGCGGAGCCCCCGCCCCGGGGCAGCCTGCCGGACCAGAAGTTCCACGCCATGGCCTCGGCCACCGGCCGGTCCGGCCGGTCCGGCGGGTGGGCCGCGCAGGCCAGCCGGTTCCAGAGCTCGCGGGCTCCCCGGCCGAGGCGCGCGGGCTCGTCGCGCCCGCCGGGCCGGTAGGCGGGCGAGTGGTAGCCGAGGACGGTGGCGCGCGGGCCGCCCAGGTCGCCGACGGTCCTGGAGCCGACGTGGAAGAGGGGGCCCAGGCCGCAGCCGGATTCGGCGCGGGCGGGCTCGGTCACGCCGTCGGTCACCGCGAGGGCGCCGCCGGCGAGGGTTTCGGGCCGCGGATCCCAGGGGGCCAGGAGGTAGCGCCCGCCGCCGAGGGCGATCGGGGCGGACGCGTCCTGCCCGGCGTCGACGATGTCGAGGCCGCCGCCCCGCGTGTAGCGGGCGACCCGGCCGCCCTGCCGCAGCACGGCGAGGGGCGTACCGCCGACGTTGCCCGCGTAGAGGAGCTGCGCGGTGCCGGCCGCGCGGCGGTCCGCCGGGGCGGCGGCCCAGGCTCCGGCGGCGCCCCGGGTGAACGCCCGGTCGCGGGCGAGGTCGCCGCGGGCCGGCCAGGCGTCGAGGGTGCGGGCGCCGCCCGTCCAGGCGCCGGGGCCGGCCGAGACGAGCCGCAGCGCCGGTTCGCGCGGTTCGCCGCGCTCGGTCACCACGAGCACGGCGAGCAGGGCGGCGGTGAGGACGGCGGCGGTGCCGAGCGGCAGCACCGAGCGGGTCCGGACGGGGCGCAGCAGCGCGGGCTCGAACCGCTCGGCACGCCGGGCGGCGGGCGGCCGGACGGCGTCGGCCGCGCGGATCGCGGGCCAGGGGTCGCGGACGCGCAGCTCGACCAGCTGGTCGTGGACCGCGTAACGGGGCAGCCCCTCGACGTGGCGCAGCACGTAGGCGACGCGAACGTGCGGGTGGAGTTTGGCCAGGGCGGCGGTGAGCGCCGGGTCGGGCAGCCGGGTGGGCAGGGCGCGCAGCCAGGGGCCGAGGCCGATGTGCAGCCGCCTGGACGGGCGCATCGCCCGGCGGAGCACGCGGGTGCGGCGGCGGGCCAGCCCGGCGGGCGAGCGGTCCCGGGCGCCGCGGGCGGAGGCGTCCACGATCCGCCGGGCGACCGCCAGCCGGTAGACGCGCTTTCCGGTCCCGGGAAGAACGAAATACGCCATCCGGACAAGGTCGCCATATGTCGTTCTCGACGGCGGCGTTTCCGTCCTCGTATTCGTCAGGACATCTTCCGTCACGGCGGGCCACTCCCTCTGGGCCGTTCTGTCGTCGCGAAGCACGAGGTTAGGCCGCACAGGGGCGACGCAGGAGCGGAATTGGGACAACGATTAATCGGGCCATTGGAAATGTCCGCCTATTTCCGCACCCGGAGGTGGCGGAAGATCGGCGCCCGGACCGCTCGGCGGGAGAAGCCCGCGCCCGATTCGTCCCCGTACTACGCTGTTGCACCCCGGGGGGAACCTCCCCGGACCGCAGTACATCGAACGATCGCGCCCCCGCCGCGACCCCGACGAGCGACCACGAAGGATTCCCCTGCCCATGACCGAGGACGTCCCTGGGTACCGGGTGCTGGAGCAGGTCGGCGAGGGCGGCTTCAGCGTCGTCTACCGCGCGCACCAGGAGCACCTGGACCGGATGGTCGCGCTGAAGGTCCTGTCGATCGGCTCGGTCGACGACGCGGCGATGCGCCGCTTCCAGCGGGAGAGCAAGATCACCGGCCGGCTGTCCGGCCATCCCAACATCGTGACCGTGCTGGACACCGGCACCACCCGGTCCGGGCGCCCCTACATCGCGATGGAGTACTTCGAGCACGGCGCGCTCACCGACCGGCTCGCCCGGGAGGGGCCGCTGCCGGTCGCGGACGTGCTGCGCATCGGGGTGAAGATGGCGGGCGCGCTCGCCGCCACCCACGAGACCGACGTCCTGCACCGCGACGTCAAGCCGCAGAACGTGCTGCTGTCGCGGTACGGGGAGCCCGCGCTCGCCGACTTCGGCATCGCCCGGCTCGTCGACTCCTTCGACGCCACCCACACGCAGGCGTTCACCCCGCACCACGCCGCGCCCGAGATCCTGGAGGGCAGGCAGCCCGGCGTCGGTTCCGACATCTACTCGCTCGGCTCCACGCTGTACCAGCTCCTCGCGGGGCAGCCCGCGTTCAAGGGCCCCGCGGGCGAGGGCATCGCGCAGCTGATGCTGCGGATCCTCAGCGACCCGCCGCCGCCGATCCCCCGTGCGGACGTGCCGCCACGGGTGCAGGAGGTCATCGTGCACGCGATGGCCAAGACGCCCGAGCAGCGGTTCGCGACGGCCGTGGAGTTCGCGCGGGCGCTGCAGAGCGTGCAGTCCGAGCTGGGCCTGCCCGTCACGGACGTGCCGCACAGCGGCGGCGCCGTCCTGCCGGTTCCGCGGCAGGACGGCGGCACCGGGTCGTCGTCGGGTTTCGCGTCGTCCGACTTCCCTTCGGGGCCGCGGCCGTCGTTCCCCGACACCTCCGGGCCGCCGCGCGTCCCGGAGTGGGCGCCGACCGCCCAGGCGCCCGCCCTCGGGCACCCGGCTCCGCCGTCCCCCTGGCATCCGGACGCCTCCCCGCCGCAGACGCCCGACGCCCTCCTCCCGCAGGAGGGCACGCTGCCGCGGCAGCCGCCCCCCGTCCCGCGGGACGACGCCGCCGCCATGGCCTGGCCCGCGATGCCCGGGGGCCAGGCGCAAGGGCCGCCGGGGGCGGACGATCCGCGTGCGAGCGGCGCCCACACGACGCCGCACGCCGCCCCGCACCGGCTCGGCCCGCAGCAGCCCCTCCCGCAGCAGCCCGTGCCGCACCAGCACACGCTGGACCAGCCGGGCGACGGCCCGCGGCGGGGCCTCGTCGTCGCGGCGGGCGTGGCGCTCGTCGGCGGGCTGGCGCTCGGCGTCGGGGCGCTCGCCCTCTCCCGCGGGGGCGGCGAGGAGGGACGGCGGGCCGCGGGTCCTCCGGCGGCCTCCACACCGGCCGCCCAGGGGCAGGCCGCGGACGTCCCGCCCGAGCCGCTTCCGCGCGCCCAGTTCACCGCCACGCGCCCGCGCGGGCTCGTCGCCAGGCCGGCGGGCCGCACGGCCGTGCTCGCCTGGACGCTGCCGCCCGCCGCGAAGGAGCTGCCGCTGCTGATCCAGCGGCAGCCCGCCGGCGCGAACCCGCTCGTGACGGCCCAGGCCGGTTCCCGCTCGGCGACCGTGCCCGGCCTGCGGCCGAAGACCCGCTACTGCTTCAAGGTGGGCGCGGTGCTGCGCCTCAACCCGGGCCAGGCCCCGGACGTGTCATGGTCGGCGCCCGCCTGCATCAGCGCGAAGCGGCCGAACTGAGCTGAAGCGCGCCGGTAGTCCGGTCGGCTCTTGCCGGTTTCGGTGACGGCGGCTAGCACTTCCAGATCGCCGGGCCGCCGAAGCTCTTCCAGCTGCCCGGCGTGTTGACCAGGTAGCCGATCACGTAGCCGCGGTTCCCCTTCCAGGTGATGTTGGTGTACATGTCACCGGCGAGGCTGGGGTTATTGGGATGCTGGTAGTAGACGCCCTGCTCCTTGCAGTGCACTGTGACGCTGTCACCGTTGTTGTCGTGCATGGTGGCCACGGTGGCGCTGCTGGGGTCGGCCCCTGCCCTGATGTAGCCGTCGGAGTTTCCGTTGCTCGTCACGGCGTGGGTGCTCGTGGGGCCGGTCAGCTTGGTGCTGATCGTGGCGTTGGCACCGGTTCCGGCGCCGTTCGTGGGCGTGACGGTGAAGGTGTAGTCGCCGTTGGTCCACACCTCGCCGAGCGTCGCGGACGTGGTCGAGACGGTCCTGCTCCCCGCGACGGGGCCCTCCCAGGTGACCCGGTAGCTCGTCGAGCCGCCGCCGGGCGCGGCCGTCCACGAGACCTGTGCGCCGGACTTCGTCGCCTTCGCCGTGAGGCCGGTCGGCGTGCCCGGTGTCACGCACGGGCGGACGGGGTCGCTGGCCGTCGACGGCAGCTCGCGCGTCCTGCCCCGGGCGTCCCGGTAGCGGACGGCCACGCGGAACCGGTACTCGGTCCCGCAGTCGCCACCCGTGACCGTGAAGGCGAAGGGCCCCGCGCCGGGTGCGATGGCGGACGGGCTCACCGACAGGCCGGACGCCACGTCCTTCAGCACGTACCCGATGATGCCGTCGCCCTGCGACGGCTGGAAGTCGACCCGCATCGTCCCCGCGCCGGGCGTGACGGACACGTTGCCGGGCGCGGTCGGCGGCCCGCCGGGCGCCGGGCCGCGGGACGGCGGCGGCGCATCCGGCGTCCGCGATGCCGGGGGGCGGCCGCGCGGCGGCGGCGGGGCGTCCCCGTCGCCGGGCAGCGGGATCGTCCGGCGCTTGGGACCGCCCGCGACCCGGTCCTTGTACTTGTTGATGCCCCGGTGCGCGTTCCCCCGGTCGATCACGACGGCGTGCGGGCCGGCCGGGTCGTTCGCCCAGAGCAGCCCGTCCTTGACGAAGACGTCCAGCCTGGCCGGCCGGTTCGTCACCGGGATCGGGCGCTCGAACCGGTTGGCCGCCGAGTCGTACACGATCAGGGCGCCGGCCGTCTCGTCGGGGATGTAGACCTTCGCGCCGAGCACCTGCGGCGGCCGGTACCGGTGCCTCGGCATCGGCAGCCGGGTGCTGGAGTAGCGGCCGGTGTCGGTGTCGACGGTCACCAGGGAACCGGTGCCGGGTACCAGCAGCGGGACGATCCTGCCGTCGGTCTGCGCGGGGGCGAGCACGCCGCCGCGGCCCGCGTGCCGGACGGTCGTCGGCAGGCTGATCGTGAGCGGGGACCCGGACCGGACGACGGTGGCGGTTGCGGCGGTGGAGTCGGTGATCACGGGGTCCCCGGCGGCGACGGTCAGCGCCAGGTCGCCGCCGGGCGCACCGACGCGGACGGGCGGCTGGAGGGCGCCGTCCCGGAACGCCGACACCTCGCCCTTCTGCGACACGGGCACCCACAGCGTCCCCTTGCCGTCGATCCCGGCCTGGCCGAGGACCGGCGGCAGCGTGGCCGGCGCGCCGACCGGCGTCAGGCCGACCGGGTCGATCTGCTGGACGACGCCCTTGACCGAGTCGACCGTGTACGCCTTCCCGGCGCCCGCGAGGACCTGGATGCCCCTGCCGAACGAGCGGCTCTGGCCGATGCTCAGCTGGGACGGGTCGAGGCGGCTCACCACGCCCGTGTCCAGGTCGATGATCAGGGTCGTGGCGCCGTCCTGGACGATCTTCACGTTGTGCCCGCGCATCTGCGGGATCACCCCGGCCTTGCCGTCCACCTTGGCGGCGGGGCCGTTGACGTGCACGACGATGCCCTTGCTCTTGGCGGTCAGCCACGCGCCGACGTCGGCGAGGCGGTACTGGGCGCTCGCGACGCCCACCCCGTACACTGCCGCGGCTATCACGAGCACGCCGACCAGCCCGACCGCGACCTGCCCGGTGAGGCGGTCACGGCGGAATCGGCTCAGGATCGCCACCCGCACGATACTGATCACCTTCCCCGTTTCGATCGCACACCGTAGTCGGTGCCGGGCCACCGATGTCGGTGTTTTCGCAAATAAGGCGAATGTCAGTTTTCGCGAATCGCGTCAATGAACGTCGGGATTGTTATGTTGCGTCCGGTGATGATCACCACGGGGCGGCCGGTGACCTCGACCTCCCCGGCGAGGACGGCGGCGACCCCCGCGGCGCCCGCGCCCTCGGCGACGAGCCCGTGCTCGCGGAACAGCCAGCGCATCGCCGTCCGGATCTGGTCATCGGTGACCGCGGTCAGCTCCGCGGCCCGGCCGATCACGCCGGGGGTGACGCTGCCGGGCTCCAGGTTGCCGGGCAGGCCGTCGGCGAACGTCTCGCCTACCTCGACCTCGACGACCCGCCCGGCCGCCACCGAGGCGGCGATGCCGCGCGACACGGCCGACTCCACCCCGACGATCCGGACGTCCGCCCGGTCCCGCGCCCACAGGGCGAGCCCGGCGAGCAGGCCGCCGCCGCCGACCGGCGCGACGACCGTGAGGGGCCCGTCCGCCTGCCGTTCGAGCTCGCGCCCGATGGTGCCCTGCCCGGCGATGACCGCCGGGTCGTTGTAGGGCGAGACGTAGTGGCCGGGCAGCGTCAGCGCGTGCTCCTCGGCCTCGTCGTAGGTCGTCCCGTGCTGGACGAGCCGCACCGGGTACGCGCCGATCTTGTCGATCTTCACGGGGGACGCGCGGGTGGAGACGACCACGGTGACGTCCGCGCCGGACCGGGCCGCCGCGTGGCCCATGCCGAGGCCGTGGTTACCCGCGCTCGCCGTGACGGCCGGCCGGCCCGGCGGCAGCGCCGCGACCGCCGCGAGCGCGCCGCGCACCTTGAACGCGCCGGTCGGCTGGCACGTCTCCAGTTTCAGCATGGCGCCGGGGGCAAGGGGGGACGGCACCAGGGGCGTCGGATCGAGTTCGGCGGAGACGGCCCGCCACGCGCGGTCGAGGTCGTCCCGGTCCGGCGGGCGGACGGCGCGGGGCGTCACGGGCGCCTCCCCGGTTCCTCGTCGCCCAGGCGCGCGTGCAGGCGCTCCCGGATCTCCTCGGGCGTGTAGGAGCGGCGGCGGCGCTCGCTCCGCACGACCACCGCCCCGGTCGCGGCGACGCCGAGGAACCCGGCGACGCCCAGTGCCTTCCAGAGATTCGGTGCCCTCAGGAGACCCGATGCCGTCAGGTGACCCGATGCCTTCCGGAGGCGTGGCACTCTCCACCGTCGCATGCGGCTACCGTATCGATCATGCCTGGTACGAGCATCTCCCTCGACGAGGCCGCCGAGCTGACCCGCACCGGGGACGTCTGGGTCTTCCGGGGCCGCACGGCCACCGACCGCGCCATCCAGCTGACCACCAACAGTCCCGTGAACCACGTCGGCATGTCGCTCGTCATCGACGACCTGCCGCCGCTGATGTGGCACGCCGAGCTGGGCAGGTCGCTGCGGGACATGTGGACGGGCGGGCACCACCGCGGCGCGCAGCTGCACGACCTGCGCGACGCCGTCCTGGCGTGGGCGAACCGCTACGGGCAGCGGGCGTGGCTGCGGCAGCTCGAGCCGCCGCCGTCCACGGAGATGGAGGACGCGGCGCTGCGCGCGGTGGCGCGGCTGGACGGCACGCCGTTCCCGTCCACGTCGCGGCTGGCGACGCGGTGGCTGCGGGGCCGGGTGCCGATCCGGCGTCCCGCCGAGCGCGAGGAGAACCTGGAGACGGCGTTCTGCGCGGAGATCGTCGCGGTGACGTACCAGTCGATGGGGCTGCTGCCGAAGGGCCGCCGCCCGAACTGGTTCGACCCGGGCCGGTTCTGGAGCGGGGACGACCTGGCGCTGGAGAACGGCGCCGTGCTGGGCGGCGAGATCGCCGTCAGCCTCCCGCGCTCCTGACCCGCCGCCGCCCGGCGGGCGGGCGGCGTTCCTTGCCGGACCCGTCCACGAGGGACCGGGGGTGCAGGCGGCGCCGGAGCCGCCGGACGCGCCCCGCCTTGGCGGTGACGAGGCGTCCCACCGCGTCGGAGTGCTCCCACGCCCGGTCGGCGGCCCGCGGGTCCGGGCGGGACGCGGCGAAGCGGCTGTGGTTGACGAGGTCGGCGAGCGGCCGCAGGTGCCCGTGCGCGTCCGCGCCGACGCTGGACGCCCCGAAGACCGCCACCTCGTGCGCGGTCAGCGTCCGCGCCGTGGACAGCCCGACGTCGGCGAGGTGGTCGAGGGCCTGGTGCCAGGCGCCGGTGATGCGCGCGGCGGGCGGTCCCGTGCGGCGGCGGCGTCTCCGCAGGGCGGGAGCGAGCAGGACGGCGAGCACGTACCCGGTGACGAGCACCGCCGCCGCGGCGGACGCGAACACCCACCACGGCGTGGGCGATCCGCCGCCGCCGGCGGCGGGTTCGCTCGCCTCCTTCTCCGCGGTGCGGCCCGGCCCTTCGCCGCGCTGCCGGGACGCGGCGCTCTGCTGCGCCTGCTCCAGCTTCTGCTCCGTCTCGCCCGCGGCGACCGAGTCGTCCTCGTTGGAGCGGCGCCCGGAATCCGGGAGCGGGTTGAAGCGGATCCAGCCGAGGTCCGCGAACTTGATCTCGGGCCACACCAGCACGTCACCCGACCGGACCTGGACGGTGTCGCCCACGCGCCGCCCCCCGCGGAACCCCACCACGACGCGGGACGGCATGCCGATCGTGCGGGCGAGCAGCGCGTACGCGGTCGCGAAGTGCTCGGGCGTGCCGCGCCTTCCCTCGCTGAGGAAGTAGTCGAGCTGCCGGTAGCCGTGCCCGGGCGGCGCGGTCACGTCGTAGGCGGCGTAGCGCCTGAGGTACTCGGCGAGCAGCGCGGCCTTCTCGATCGGCGAGCCCGCACCCCGCGTCGCGGCCTCCGCGAACCGGCGGAACTCGGCGATCTGGACGGGCGCCTCCTCCGCTCCCGGCCCCCACGGCATCTCCAGTGCCGCCCTGGCCTCGGCGTCGGTCGCGAGGGCCGCGGCGGCGAGGTCCCCGGCCGTCCATTCGGGCACGACGGACGTGACGCGGTAGGTCTGGCCGGGCCGGAGCGGCCGCCCGGCCGCGAGCGCGCCGCTGTCCGGGTCGACGACGACGGGGAGCCCCTCGATCCGCCGGGGCCGGTCGGGCGCGGGCACCCACACGCCGGGCAGGCCGCGGATCGTGATGTGCTGCTCGACCTCGTGCCGCTCCCCCGGCCGCGGCCCCTCGGGCACCCGGCTCCCGGTGGGGACGAAGCGGGCCGTGGACGACCACGTCACGCCGTCGAACCGGTCGAGGACGGCGAGCCGCTCCAGTTCGGTGCGGCCGGACCGGACGGTGAACATCACCTCGCCCGGCCGCAGCAGCCAGCCCCCGACGCGGTCGAGCGGGCTGACCCCGTCGCGCTGCTGCGGCGGCGGGGCCTGCACCCGCTCCCGCGGGTCGTAGGGCCGCGCGCCGACCGGGACGACCGGGCCCGCCGCCAGCGCCAGCGCGCCGAGCACCGCGGCGGCGGGCACCCCGGCGGCGAGCGGCCGCCACGCGAAGCCCGCGCCGGGTCCGTCGGCGCGGAGCAGCAGCAGGACCGCGGTCAGCGCCACGGCCGCGGCGGCGAGCGGCAGGTTGGAGCCGGGTCCGTCCACGCCCAGCGGGAGCGCCACCGCCCACCCGCCGAGCGCGGGGACGCACGGGGCGGCGCGCAGCGAGGTCCGCAGCGCCAGCTCGGCGGACGCGAACGCCGCGAGCCACACCACCACGCTGACCAGGACGAGGTACTCCGGCTCGGCCGGGGCGGGCAGCAGCGTGGTCAGGATCGCCTTCCACGAGCTGAGCACGCCGTCGCGGAGGGTTTGCGGCAGCGTCCCGTCCGCGAGGGCCGGGCGCAGGACGGTAACGGTCACGGTGCCCGCCCAGGCGACCACGGTCAGCACCAGGGAGATCCACAGCGGCCACGGTTCCCCGCTCTTGCGCGGGCCGGACAGCAGCCCGCACAGCACGGTCGGGACGACCGCGGCGACGGCGGCGACCGGGACCACCGGGCCGAACCCGAAGACCCGGTGGAAGGCCAGCCCGGCGACCGCGGCGAGGCAGGCCGTCACGGCGAGCGAGGCGTACCGCGTCACCGGGCCCTCCCGAGCCGCCGCCACGTCTCCGCGAGCCCCTCCAGGTCGGCGAAGTCGACCAGCTGGACGCCGGGCGGCGCGGACGCGGGCTCCGCCGGCCGGACCCGCAGCACCACCACCCGGTCGAACCGGCTCCGGACCGCCGCGACGCCCCCCAGCTCCGCGGCACCCGCCGCGCCGCTCACCACGACCACGAGCGACCCGCCGCCGCGCATCCGGCGCACCGCGTCCACCGTGGACCGCGGGCCCTCCCGGACCTCGACCGAGGTGAGCCGGTCGAGCAGGGTCTCCAGGTCGTCGGGCCCGCCGCGCGTCTCGGCGACCTGCCCGTCGCCGGTGAGGACGCGGACGGGGAAGTGCGCCGAGGCCGCCCCCGCCGCGACCGACGCCGCCGCGTCCACCGCCAGCTCGAAGTCGTCGGGCTCGGGCCACGCCCCGGGACGCGCCTCCAGCACGACCGTCGTCGTCGGCAGGCTCGCGTCGACCAGCCGGCGCACCATCAGCGTCCCCGTCCGCGCCGACGACTTCCAGTGGATGTGGCGCAGCTCGTCGCCGATCACGTACTCGCGCAGCGCGTGGAACGTCGCCGTCCCCGCCGGGGACCGGTCACTGGTCGGGCCTTCCAGGTGGTGGGCGCGGCCGGACGGCAGCAGCGCCAGCGGCACCGTCCGCGGCCGGACGAGCAGCACCTCCTGCGCGCCGTACTCCCGCGTCCGGCGGGCCAGCCGGAGCGGGTCCGCGCGCTCCAGCCGCAGCGGCCCCACCGGCAGTTCGCCGCGCCGGCCGGTCGGCAGCCGGTACGTGACGGTGCGGGTGCCGCCCGCGCGCAGCCGCGGGATGTCCACCTCGATCGAGCCCGGCCCGGCCACGTCCCGGGCGCGCACGCCCCGCGCGCCGCGTCCCCGGTTGGTGACGTGCAGCACGCCCACGGCCGGCTCGCCGCGCTCCACCTTGGCCGGTGCCGTCTCCCGGCGGACGTCCAGTCTCACCTGCGGCAGCGTCCACAGCGCCGCGCCCGCCACCGCGGCGAGCCCGGCGATCCCGAACATGGCGGGTTCCGGATAGCCGAGCCGCCAGCCCGCCGCGTACAGCAGCGCCGACCCGGCCGCCGTCCCCCAGCCGAGCGGCGTCAGCACCTGGCCCCGCACGGCCGTCACACGCCGGCGGCCTGCGGGGTCGGCACGTTCCGCAGCGCCTCGGCGACCACGTCCGCGCCGGACCGGCCGCGCAGCTCCGCCTCCGGCGTCACGATCAGCCGGTGCGCGATGACCGGGACCGCGAGCGCCTTCACGTCCTCGGGGACGATGTAGGACCGGCCGGCCGCCGCCGCCCGCACCCGCGCCGCCCGCAGCAGCGCGATGCTCGCCCGCGGGCTCGCGCCGAGCCGCAGGTCGGCGTGCTCGCGGGTGGCGGCGACGACCCGCACGAGGTAGTCGTACAGCGGCGGCGCGACGTGCAGCCGCTGCGCGAAGTCGATCATCCGGGCGAGGTCCTCGCGGCCCAGCACCGGCGGCATCGTGTCGAGCATCGCGCCGGTCGGGGCGCCCGCGAGCAGCGCCACCTCGGCCTGGTGGTCGGGGTAGCCCATCGAGATGCGCATCAGGAACCGGTCGAGCTGCGCCTCCGGCAGCGGGTAGGTCCCGTCCATGTCGACCGGGTTCTGCGTCGCGATCACCATGAACGGGCGCGGCACCGGATGCGGGGTGCCCTCCACGGTCACCCGGCGCTCCTCCATGACCTCCAGCAGCGCCGACTGCGTCTTCGGCGAGCCGCGGTTGATCTCGTCGGCGACGGCGAGGTTCGCGAAGATCGGCCCCGGGTGGAACTCGAACGCGCTCGTCCCCTGGTTGAAGATCGACACACCGGTGATGTCGCTGGGCAGCAGGTCGGGCGTGAACTGGATGCGCGCCCACTCCGCCTCCACCGAGGCCGAGATCGCCCGCGCCAGCGTCGTCTTGCCGACGCCCGGCACGTCCTCGACGAGCAGGTGGCCCTCCGCCAGCAGGCAGACCAGCGCCAGCTCGACCTTCTCCCGCTTGCCGCGCACGACGCGCTCGATGTTGCCCGCCAGCGCCGCGAACATCTGCGCGAACCGCCCGGCCAGCGCGTCCGCGTCCACCCCCGCGCTCTCGCTCATCACCCGCACCCCTCAGCCGCGACCCCCGTCGCGAAGGGCACAATAACCGTTTTCGCGGCGGTCCCGTCCCGGGATTCACCGAATGCCCGCGGCGAACCGAACGCGAACGTTATCCATGACGTCCTAATGTTGGGCATCGCGACGACGACTCCGAGGTGGACGTGGACGACATCAGCATCACCGACCTGTGGGACCGCGTGACGGGAACGCAGCCCGATCCCCCGTGGTGGCTGGTCGCCCTCGTCGGCCTGGTGGCGCTCGCGGCCGTGCTGCACGGCCCCACCTGGCGCGTCGCGCGCAACACCGTGACGATCGCGCACGAGGGCGGGCACGCGCTCGTGGCCCTGCTCACCGGCCGCAAGCTGGACGGCATCAAGCTGCACTCCGACACCTCCGGGGTGACGGTCTCCCGCGGCAAGCCGCACGGCCCCGGCATGATCTTCACGGCGCTGGCGGGCTACGCCACTCCCCCGCTGCTCGGGCTGTTCTTCGCGCTGCTGCTCGCGGCCGGCCGGATCACGCTGCTGCTGTGGTTCTCGCTCGCACTGCTCGGCGCGATGCTCATCATGATCCGCAACGCCTACGGCGTGCTCTCGGTGGTCGCCACCGGCGCGATCGTCTTCGGGGTGTCGTGGCTGGGCAGCGCCGAGGTGCAGGCCGGGTTCGCGTACCTGGCCGCCTGGTTCCTGCTGTTCGCCGCCACCCGCCCGGTGATCGAGCTGCAGCGGATGCGCGCCCGGCACATGGCGCCGAGCTCGGACGCCGACCAGCTCGCCCACCTCACCGGCGTCCCGGGGCTCGCCTGGGTCGGCCTGTTCGGCGCGACCGCCATGCTCGCCCTCCTGGCGGGCGGCGCACTCCTCGTCCCGGACGTCGACCTCCCCAGCCTGCCCACCACGGCCGACTTCTGACCGGGACTCCTGACCCCCGGTCAGGTGGCCTGGAGTGTCGGGGGGCACCGATAGTTTCGGCTGTGTGAGCGAACGATGGAGCCGCGACCAGGTGCTCGGCCTCGCGCCGGACGCCGCGGCCGCGAAGGCGGCGGGGAGCGTCGCCAAGCCCGCCAAGTGGCGCGGGGCGGGGTGCGACGACGAGGCGGTCTGGGGCGAGTGCCAGGGCAGCGGGAAGTCCGCCTACCGGGCGGGCGTCGATCTGACCGAGCCCGCGTTCCGGTGCTCGTGCCCCAGCCGGAAGATCCCGTGCAAGCACGTCCTCGGGCTGCTGCTCTCGTGGGCCGAGGACGTGCTTGCACGGGATCTTCCGGCTGGGGCACGAGC
>NZ_SMLC01000150.1 GCF_004349245.1 Actinomadura sp. 6K520
GGTCAGGGGAGGGGCGGGCGGTCCTCCGCCAGCAGTGGTCTCAGGAGGTCGCCGTGCTCCGCGACGCGGGCGAGGACGTCGTCCGGGCCGAACACCAGGTCGGCGGCGTCCTCGCAGGACTCCAGCTCGTCCCAGGTGATGGGGGTGGAGACGGAGGGGCGGTCCGCGGCGCGCAGCGAGTAGGGGGCGACGGTCGTCTTCGCCGGGTTGTTCTGGCTCCAGTCCACGAAGATCTTGCCCTTGCGCAGCCGCTTCTCCATCTTCGCGACGACCAGCCCGGGGTGCTCCTCGGCGAGCCGCCGCGCGGCGGCCTTCGCGTACTCGGACGTCTGCTCCGCCTTCCCCGGCTCCTTGATCGGGACGTACAGGTGCAGCCCCTTCTTCCCGCTCGTCTTGGGGTGCGACTCCAGTCCGTCCTCGGCGAGCACGTCGCGCAGCAGCGCCGCCACCTCGCACGCCTCCAGGATCGTGGCGGGAGGGCCGGGGTCCAGGTCGAAGACGACGAGGTCGGGGGTGTGCACCTTGCCGCGCGGCCCGACCTTCCACTGCGGGGTGTGCAGTTCGAGCGCGGCGAGGTTGGCGCACCACACGAGCGTGGGCAGGTCGTCCACGACGACGAAGTCGAGGGTGTCGCGTCCCGTGGAGCTGCCGGGGGTGGGGATCGTGGCGGTCCGCACCCAGTCCGGCGTGTGGGACGGCGCGTTCTTCTCGAAGAACCTGCCGCCGTCCACGCCGTCCGGCCACCGGATACGGGTCGCGGCGCGGTCCTTCAGGTGCGGCAGCATCACCGGGGCCACGCGGGCGTAGTAGTCGATGACTTCGCCTTTGGTGAACTCGGGGTAGAGGTTCTTGTCGAGGTTGGACAGTGACACCTGCTGCCCGTCGACGTCGACGGTCGTCCGTTTACTCGCCACGGGTGCTCCGGTGCTCACTGCTCACTGGTGACCTCCAGGGGGTCCTTGTCGTCGCGGAGGCCGCGCCAGGACGGGAAGCGGAGGCGGCCGTCCCGGGTGCGGGCGCTGTAGGCGACCTCCCCGACGAGCCGTGGCTCAACCCATTGGGCGTCACGGGCGAACTCACGCGGGACGGGGTCGTCGTAGGGGCTGGTGGGGCGTCGCAGTGGCCACAGGATGTCGTACAGCTCGTCGAGGGCGCGGTCGCTGAAGCCGGTGCCGACGTGGCCGACGAACCCCAGGAGCCCCTTGACGTCGTACTCGCCGAGCAGCAGGGACCCCACGCCGCCTTCCCGCCGTCCCTTGCCGGGCTTCCAGCCGCAGATGACGACCTCGCGCGTCATGAAGTTCTTGACCTTGAGCCAGTAGTCGACGCGGCGGCCCGGACGGTAGGGCGAGTCGAGGCGCTTGGCGAGCAGGCCCTCAAGGTGCTGTTCGCGGGTGAAGGCGAGCAACTCGTCCACCTGCGCGGTGTCGCCGCCGTGCAGGTACGGGGGCACCTCCACCGGTCCGGTTCCGGCCAGGTCGAGGTCGTCGAGGAGTGTGCGGCGCTCTACGTACGGCATGTCGTACAGGACGTGCCCGTTGAGGAACAGGACGTCGAAGACCACGTACCGGACGGGTACCTCACGGATCAGCCTGGGATCGGGGTGTGCCACGTGCATGCGGCGCTGGAGGCGTTCGAAGCTGGGGCGTCCCTCCTCGAAGGCGACGACCTCTCCGTCCAGGATGACGTCGTGGCTGGGGAGGAGGTCGGCCAGGGCGGACAGCTCGGGGTAGCGGTTCGTCACCTCGCCGCCGCGCCGCCCGGTGGCGCGGACACCGTCGGCGGAGACGTGCGCCAGGACGCGTACGCCGTCCCACTTCAGCTCCAGCCCCCACTGCCCGCCGTCGGAGGGGAGTTCCCCGGTGGCGGCCATCATCGGCTCAACGGGCCACGGCATGGTCATACCGCCGTCTTACCCGGTGCCCGCACCGCAGAAAAGGATCAAGAGTCCGTTCTGGCGCATTCGGAACGGGGTTGCGACGCTGAGAGCGGGGCACGTGCTGGGTCGCGACTTGGTGGGTAGGGACTGGTCATGCGCAGTATCTGGAAGGGCGCCATCTCGTTCGGGCTGGTGACGATACCCGTGAAGCTGTACTCGGCGACCGAGCAGCGAGATGTCCGCTTCCACCAGGTGCACCGCGAGGACGGCGGGCGCATCAAGTACCAGCGGGTGTGCACGGTCGACGGCGAGGAGGTCCCGTACTCCGACATCGCCAAGGGGTACGAGCTGCCGAGCGGCGAGATGGTCATCCTGACCGACGAGGACTTCGCCGACCTGCCGCTGTCGTCCAGCCGCCGGATCGACGTCCTGCAGTTCGTGGAGGCGGCGGAGGTCGACCCGATCTACTTCGCCAAGTCCTACTACCTGGAGCCCGACGCGCAGGGCGCCAAGCCGTACGTGCTGCTGCGGGACGCGCTGGAGAGCTCCGGCCAGGTCGCCATCGTCAAGATCGCGATCCGGCAGCGGGAGTCGCTGGCGACGCTGCGGGTCCGGGAGGGCGTGTTCGTCCTGGAGACGATGCTGTGGCCGGACGAGGTCCGCACCCCCGACTTCCCGTTCCTCGACGAGGACATCGAGGTCCGCAAGCAGGAACTGTCGATGGCGACGTCGCTGATCGAGTCGATGGAGGCGGAGTTCGACCCGGCGGAGCACAAGGACGCCTACCGGGAGGCCCTCCAGGCGGTCATCGACGCGAAGGTCGAGGGCCGCGAGGTGGCGCGGCCCGCCGAGGAGCCCGCGGAGGAGCCCGCCGCCGACCTGCTCAGCGCGCTGCGCGCGAGCGTCGAGGCGGCCAAGAAGAGCCGGGGCGGGAAGAACGGCAAGGCCGCGTCCGGTAAGGAGACGGCGGAGAAGAAGCCCGCCGCGCGCAAGTCGTCCTCGAAGTCGGGCCAGAAGAAGGAACCGGCGAAGAGCCGCACCCGCAAGTCCGCCTGAACCCCGCCGGCCCGGTGCGGGCCGCCCTAGTTGCCGCGGCGGGCGGCGAGGACGTGGCCGAGGGTGGTGGCGGCCGCGGCCGGGTCGGCGCACGGCGCGATCCGCTCGCCCCAGCCGTAGAAGAACGACCAGGACTCACCCGACCGCTCCCGGGCCGCGATGACGTTCTCCTCCGCCGCCGGGGTCCGCGGGTCGGCCACGAGGGCGCACGGCCAGCGGTCGGCCGGCGCGGCGACCTCGACGCTCCAGCCGCGGGAGCGCAGTTCGTCGGTCAGTCGCTCCAGGTGCCCGAGCGCCGTCTCGGCGTCGCTGATCACCTGCGTGGACATGGTGCCTCCAAAGGAATGACCCGTGCGTGGCGTGGGAGATCCCGGGGAGTGCCGTCGCGGGGCAGGTCACCGGCAGGTGTGCCACCGGTGGAACGACGCTGTGCCCCCGGTCGAATGACGTTCAGTCTTCCGGTGGGTGAGTGAGATCACAAGCGGTTTGCGCGCATTGGCGGATCACCGCACGGGTTCCGGCTCCGGCACGGGGGAGGGGCGGCCCTCGCGGACGCCGTACCGGCGGTAGACCATGGCGAGCGGCCCCGGCGCCCACCAGTTCGCCCGCCCCATCAGGCGCATCATGGCCGGGACGAGCAGCGCGCGGACGATCGTCGCGTCCAGCAGGATCGCGATGGCCATGCCGACCCCGACCATCTTGATCGACGTGATGCCGGACGTCGCGAAGGCGCCGATGACGACGATGAACAGCAGCGCGGCGCTGGTGATGACGGCGCCGGTGCGCTCGACGCCGGTGGCGACGGCCGTGGTGTTGTCGCCGGTCAGGTCGTACTGCTCGCGGACGCGGGACAGCAGGAACACCTCGTAGTCCATCGAGATCCCGAACAGGATGACGAGCATGAGGATCGGCATGGCGGGGGCGATCGAGCCGGTGGCGGTGAAGCCGAGCAGGCCCGACAGGTGCCCGTCCTGGAAGATCAGCACGACCGCGCCGAACGTGGCCGACAGCGACAGCATGTTCATCACGATCGCCTTCAGCGGCAGCAGGACCGATCCGAACGCGAGGAACAGCAGCACGAACGTCGCGCCCCCCACGAGCAGCGCGAGCCAGGGCAGCGTGCCGCCGAGGCCGGCCACCTCGTCGACGATCTGGGCGGTGGGGCCGCCGACCCGCACCTGCGCGTCCGCGGGCGGCGGGACGTCCCGGACCTCCCGCACCAGGCCGCGCGCCGTGTCGGAGTAGGGGTCGGCATCGAAGCGGAGCGCGATGCGGGCCGTGGTGCCCTCGGCGCCGGTCACGGCCGTGTCCGCGGCGCCGGGGAGCGCGGCGAGGCGGTCCCCGTACGCGTCGATCGCGGCGCGGTCGGACGTGCCGGTCACGACCGCCTCGATCGGGCTCGTGGCGTTGCGCGCGAACCGGGTGTCGAGCGCCTCGGCGACGCTCCTGGCCTCGGTGCCCTCCGGCAGCGCCGCGGCGTCGATCGCTCCCCACTCGATGCGCAGGAACGGGGCGCCGAGCGCGAGCAGCAGCGCGACGGTCGCCGTCGCGTAGACGACCGGGCGGCGCATGACGCTGCGGGCGACGCGTCCCCACCAGCCGCCGGACGGCCCCCGTCCGCGCCGCCGGACGGACAGCGCGTTCACCCTCGGTCCGAGGACGGCGAGCAGCGCGGGCAGCACGGTCAGCGCGCCCGCCATGCAGACGAAGACGGTGGCGATGCCGCCGTAGCCCATGGAGACGAGGAACCGCTGGTCGAAGAGGAGGAGCCCGGACAGGGAGACCGCGACGGTGATGCCGGAGACGGCGACGGTCCGCCCGGCGGTGGCCATCGTCGTGGCCACGGCGTCCTCGACCGAGGTGCCGTCCCGGCGGAGTTCCTCCCGGAACCGGCTGACCATGAACAGGCCGTAGTCGATCGCGAGCCCAAGGCCGAGGAAGGAGGAGATGTTCACCGCGAAGCTCGACACGTCGGTCGCGTACGTCAGCGCGTGCAGGGCGGTGAACGAGCCGAGGATCGCCAGCCCGCCGACGAGCAGCGGCAGCGTCGCCGCGACCAGGCCCCCGAAGATCAGCACGAGCAGCACGAGCAGCACGGGGATCGCGATGGCCTCGGCGCGCACGATGTCGGAGGCGACGCGGTCGTCGATGGCCGCCGCGGTGCCGACCGTCCCGCCGACCTCGGCGGTGAGCCCGCCGCCCACGCCGGTCAGGGCGCCGTCGATCGCCCGGTAGGACTCCTCCTTGGCGGCCTCACCGGACCCGGCGAGTTCGAGGACGGCGTAGGTGGCCGTGCGGTCGTCGCTGACGAACTGGGGCGCCTTGGTGGTCCAGTACGTGCTCGTGGCGGTGACCTTGTCCTGCGGGAGGGCGTTCAACGCCTGTTCGACCGAGGCGCGGTAGGCGGGGTCGTCGACGGTCATGTCGCCCTGGTAGAGGATCACGACGTCCGCCGCGTCGCGTCCGAGGTCGCGTTCGGCGATCTGGGCGGCCTTCGCGCTCTCACTGCCGGGCGTGTCGAAACCACCGGACGAGGACAGTGCCCCGAAGACGCCCGTGCCCCACACGCCGGCGAAGACGAGCGCGGCCCCCGCGGCCGCGAGGACCCATCGCCGCCGCCGGTGCACCCACCGGCCCCACCGATCGAGCATTGCCCGTCCCCCGCCCGCCATGACTCTCTCAATAGCCGCTAAGCAGGGTAAACTACGCATTGTGCTGGTTCGGGTATAAAACGGTGGCCGACGGCGTGCGCCGCCGGCCACCGGCCGTTCGATCCGCTTCCCGGGTTCAGCCCACGGGCTTCAGGTCCGGCGGCGCCGGGGACACCGGGGAGCCGCCCTCGCGGATCCCGTACCGGCGGTAGAGCCCGGCGAGCGGGCCGGGCGCCCACCAGTTCGCCCGGCCGAGCAGCCGCATGGTCGCGGGGACCAGCAGCCCCCGGACGACCGTCGCGTCCAGCACGATCGCGATGACCATGCCGACCCCGACCATCTTGATGAACGTGATGCCCGAGGTCGCGAAGGCGCCGATGACGACGATGAACAGCAGCGCGGCGCTGGTGATGATCGCGCCGGTCCGCTGCACGCCGGCGGTGACCGCGGCGGTGTTGTCGCCGGTCAGGTCGTACTGCTCGCGGACGCGGGACAGCAGGAACACCTCGTAGTCCATCGAGATCCCGAACAGCATCGCCAGCATGAGGATCGGCATGGCGGGGGCGATCGAGCCGGTGGCGGTGAAGCCGAGCAGGCCCGACAGGTGCCCGTCCTGGAAGATCAGCACGACCGCGCCGAACGTCGCCGACAGCGACAGCATGTTCATCACGATCGCCTTCAGCGGCAGCAGGACCGACCCGAACGCGAGGAACAGCAGCACGAACGTCGCGCCCCCCACGAGGGCCGCCAGCCACGGCATCGTCGCGCCGATGCTGCCCAGCGAGTCGACGACCTCGGCGGTGGGGCCGCCTACGTGGACCTGCGCGCCCGCGGGCGCCGGGACGTCCCGGACCGCCTGGACGAGGTCGCGAGCGGCCCCGGAGTCGGGCTCGGCCGTGTAGGTCAGCGCGATGCGGGTCGTGGTGCCCTCGGCGCCGGTCACGGTCGCCTCCGCCGCGCCGGGCAGCGAAGCCAGGCGGGCCCCGTACGCCTGGATCGCGGCCTGGTCGGACGTGCCGGTCACGACCGCCTCGATCGGGCTCGTCGCGTTGCCCGGGAAGCGGGTCTCCAGTGCCTCGGCGACGACCCTGGCGTCGGCGCCCTCCGGCATGACCCGGGCGTCCATGCCGCCCCAGTTGATGCCCAGGAACGGGGCACCGAGCGCGAGCAGCAGCGCGACGGTCGCCGTCGCGTAGACGACCGGGCGGCGCATGACGCTGCGGGCGACGCGTCCCCACCAGCCGTCGGCGCGGCCCTCGGCCGGCCGGCGCCGCCGGATCGACAGGGCGTTCACCTTCGGCCCGAGGGCGCCCATCATCGCGGGCAGCACGGTCAGCGCGCCCACCATGCAGACGAGCACGGTGGCGATGCCGCCGTAGCCCATGGAGACGAGGAACCGCTGGTCGAAGAGGAGGAGCCCGGACAGGGAGACCGCGACGGTGATGCCGGAGACGGCGACGGTCCGCCCGGCGGTGGCCATCGTCGCTCCCATGGCGTCCTCGATCGACCTGCCCTCCCGCGCCAGCTCCTCCCGGAACCGGCTGACCATGAACAGCCCGTAGTCGATCGCCAGCCCGAGGCCGAGGAACGTCGTGATGTTCACCGCGAAGATCGACACGTCGGTCACGTACGTCAGCGCGTGCAGGGCGGTGAACGAGCCGAGGATCGCCAGCCCGCCGACGAGCAGCGGCATGCTCGCCGACACGAGTCCCCCGAAGATCAACACGAGCAGGACGAGCAGCACGGGGATCGCCATGGCCTCGGCCCGGCCGATGTCGGACGAGACCCGCTCGTTGACCGCGGTCTCCGTGCCGACCGCCCCGCCGACCTTGGCGGTGAGCCCGCCGCCGACCCGGGTCAGCTCGTCTTGGACGGCCTCGTAGCCGGCCTGCCGGGCGGCCTCGTCGGAGCCCGCGAGTTCGAGGACGGCGTAGGTGGCCGTGCGGTCGTCGCTGACGAACTGGGGCGCCTTGGTGGTCCAGTACGTGCTGATCGCGGCGATCCTGTCCGGTGGAAGGGCGTTCAACGCCTGTTCGACCGAGGCGCGGTAGGCGGGGTCGTCGACGGTCATGTCGCCCTGGTAGAGGATCACGACGTCCGCCGCGTCGCGTCCGAGGTCGCGTTCGGCGATCTGGGCGGCCCTGGCGCTCTCACTGCCGGGTGTGTCGAATCCTCCGGCGGAGGTGAGCGCGCCGAAGACGCCCGTGCCCCACACGCCGGCGAAGACGAGCGCGGCTCCGGCGACCGCCAGCACCCACCGGCGCCGCCGGTGCACCCACCGGCCCCATCGATCCAACATCGTCGTCTCCCCTGCTCGGTGACGTTCACTAACTCCAGTGAACGCTGTAAACTGCGAACAGCGTTAACTATGCATACGATGTTTGCTTCCGTCAAGGGGGTTTATCGGGAATCATGCGGGGACGGGCCGGAGGGACCGGGGCCGCGAACGGGGCCCCTGACCGGGAGAGAGGGCGGCGAAGTGCAGACACGGCGCGATCGGCTGCGGGCGGCGACGGTCCGGGAGATCTCCGAGACCGCCCGCCGGATCCTCGTCGAGGAGGGGCCGGAGGCGGTGACGCTCCGGGCCATCGCCCGGGAGATGGGCATGACCGCACCGGCCCTCTACCGCTACTTCGGCAGCCACGGCGAGCTGCTGCGGCACCTGGTCGGCGACCTGTTCACGGAGCTGACCGGGGAGCTGCACACCGCGGCGAAGGCCGTGGAGCCGGACGACCTCAGCGGCAAGTTCATGGCGGTGGTCCGCCGGTTCCGCCGCTGGGCCCTGGCGAACCCCCGCGAGTACGGCCTGCTGTTCGGCTCACCCGTGCGCGGCCGCCACGAGCACGAGGAGATCGACTTCGCCGAGGAGTCCGCCCGCAGGTTCGGCTGGACGTTCATGGCCCTGTTCCTGGAGCTCTGGAACAAGCGGCCGTTCCCCGTCGTTTCCGACGACGAGATCGACCCCGCCCTGCGCACCCAGCTGGCCCGCTACCGCGCCGAGATCGGCGTGGACCTCCCGCTGGGCGTGATCCAGCAGTTCCTCAAGTGCTGGGTCAGGCTTCAGGGCGGCGTCAGCCTGGACGTCTTCGGCCACCTGGAGTTCGCCCTGGACGACGCCGAGCCCCTGTTCGAACTGATGCTCTCCGAACTGGCCCCCGAGATCGGCCTCACCTACACCCCACCGCTCCGCGACGCATGAACGACCGGGAGAACCTGTGATCACCTGGCGCCGGGTCACCGAGGACGACTTTCCGCTGCTCGCCCACTGGCTGCGGCAACCGCACGTGGCGCGCTGGTGGAACCACGAGACCGCACCCGAAGCCGTGGCCCGCGACTTCGGCCCCGCCGCCCGCCGCGAGGAACCCTCCGAAGACTGGCTGGCCCTCCTGGACGGGCGGCCGGTCGGCCTGGTGCAGCGCTGCCGGCTGGCGGACTACCCCGAGTACATCGACGAACTGTCCGGCGTGATGACCGTCCCGCCCGGCGCGGCGACGATCGACTACCTGATCGGCGACCCGGACCTGACCGGCCAGGGCCTCGGGCCGCGGCTGATCCGCGCGATGATCGAACGGACGTGGGACGACTACCCGGAAGCGTCCTGCGTCATCGTCCCGGTGGTGGCGGCCAACCACGCCTCGTGGCGGGCCCTCGAGAAGGCCGGCCTGGAACGAGTGGCCGAAGGCGAGCTGGAGCCGGACAACCCGATCGACGACCCCGCCCACGTCGTCTACCGCATCGACAGGCCAGAACGAAGGCCCCCGGAGAGCCGGGGGCCTTCGGTGGCGGCTCAGTAGGAGGGCTGGCTGGGGTCGATCTGCTTGACCCAGGCCAGGACGCCGCCGCCCACGTGGACGGCGTCGGCGAAGCCGGCGTTCTTCACGACGGCGAGGGCCTCGGCGGAGCGGACGCCGGACTTGCAGTGCAGGACGATCTTCTTGTCCTGCGGCAGCCGCTCCAGGGCGGAGCCGTTGAGGAACTCGCCCTTCGGGATCAGCGTCGCACCCGGGATCGAGACGATCTCGTACTCGTTGGGCTCGCGGACGTCCACCAGGAAGATGTCGTCGCCGTTGTCCTGCATGGCCTTCAGGTCGGTGACGGTGATGGTGGAGTCCTGCGCGGCCTCGGCGGCCTCGTCGGAGACCGCGCCGCAGAACGCCTCGTAGTCGTCCAGGAGCTCGGTCTGCGTCGGGTTCTTGCCGCACAGCGGGCACTCGGGGTCCTTGCGGACCTTGACCGACCGGTACGTCATCTCCAGCGCGTCGTAGATCATCAGGCGGCCGACGAGGGGCTCGCCGATGCCGGTGAGCAGCTTGATGGCCTCGTTCACCTGGATGGAGCCGATCGAGGAGCACAGCACGCCCAGGACGCCGCCCTCCGCGCAGGACGGGACCATGCCGGGCGGCGGGGGCTCGGGGTACAGGCAGCGGTAGCAGGGGCCGTGCTCGGCCCAGAAGACGGACGCCTGGCCGTCGAACCGGTAGATGGACCCCCACACGTACGGCTTGCCCAGCAGGACGGCCGCGTCGTTCACCATGTAGCGGGTCGCGAAGTTGTCGGTGCCGTCGAGGATCAGGTCGTAGCCGGAGAAGATGTCCATGACGTTGTCGTTGTCGAGCGCGGTGTCGTGCACGACCACGTCGATCAGCGGGTTGATCTCACGGACGGTCTCGGCGGCGGACTCGACCTTCGGCCTGCCGAGGGACGACTGCCGGTGGATGATCTGGCGCTGCAGGTTCGACTCGTCGACGACGTCGAAGTCGATGACGCCGAGGGTGCCGATGCCCGCGGCGGCGAGGTACAGCAGGGCGGGGGAGCCGAGCCCGCCGGCCCCCACGACCAGGACCTTGGAGTTCTTCAGTCGCTTCTGCCCGGACATGCCCACGTCGGGAATGATCAGGTGTCGCGAGTAGCGGTTGACCTCGTCGCGGGTGAGCTCCGCTGCGGGCTCGACCAGAGGTGGCAACGACACGGTGGGTGCTCCTGTGCTGACGTACGGCTGAGGTAGGGCGGGACGTCTTCGTCCTCTTCCCGCACAACCTTGCCATGTGCCGCCGCATTCCCGGGCGGCGGCGCGGCCGTGGGCCCCGGCCGCAGGCCCCCCTCACCCCGATGTCAGGGCGGAATGTCGCGAAGCACAGTTAATCTTGACTGTTGTGGCATTCCTGCCTCCCTCCCAGCAGCCGCCCCCTCCGCGGCCCCCGGGCATGCCCGGGGGGCCGCCTGCCGGTCCGTACCCGGGTCCGCCGGGTCCGCCGCCCGCCCCGCGGGTGACCGTGCTCGGCCTGCGCGGACGGCAGTGGATGGTCGTCGCGCTCGTCGTCGGATGCTGCTACCTGGTCACCACCGGCATCTCCTTCACCGGCGCCTGGACGACCCTCACCCGCGAGCCCACCACCGCCGAACTGCAGCGGGCCGCGAACAAGGAGGTCGCGCAGCGGTGGCGTGCGTGGCCCGCGCAGCGCGTCTTCCCGGGACGGGTTCCGTACGTCCCGCAGACGGGGCGCAGCGAGTACGCGTCCCGGACGGGCATCGTCCCGGACACCGGCTGCGCCCAGGCCGTGGAGCCCGAGATCGCCAAGACGATCACCAGGCACGGGTGCCGGGCCGTCCTGCGCGCCACGTACGTCGACCAGCTCGAAGGCGTCGCCGTCACGGTCGGCGTGGTGGCCTTCCCCGACCCGTTCAAGGCCGACCGGGCGTACAAGGAACTGCCCGGGTCGAAGGGCCCGGACGGGACCGGATCGGTCAGTCCCGCCCTGCACGCGGCGCCGTTCCCCGGAACCGCGTCGGCCCGGTTCACCGACCAGGCCCGGCAGGACCGAACCCTCGACCGCGGTGGCCCGTACGTGGTGCTGACGACGTCGGGCCAGACCGACGGCCGCCCGGCGGCGGCGATCAAAAAGGAGCGGCCGGGCAAGCCGTTCGCGCTGGCGCCGCAGGTCGGCCACTCGATCGCGCGGGCGCTGGCCGCCAAGACGCTGCCCGACTGCGGGAGGCCCGAGTGGCGATGCTGACGGGACGGGCGATGAGCGGAGCACGGATCGCGGCGCGCGCCGTGGCCGCGGTGGCGCTGGCCGGCGGGTGGCTCGTGGCGGTGCCGGCGCACGCCGACGAGGTCCGCGACCGGCAGCGGCCGCTGCTCAGGTCGCTCGGCGTCGAGGCCGCCTGGAAGATCACCAAGGGGGACGGCGTGACCGTCGCCGTCGTCGACTCCGGGGTCGACGAGCGCCAGGCCGACCTGAGGGGTGCCGTCACCACCGGCCCCAACATGCTCAAGGAGGTCGACGCCGGATCCACCCCGGCGCGGCTGCACGGCACCGCGATGGCATCGCTGATCGCCGGGCGCGGCCATGGCCCCGGCGGCCGCGACGGCGTCGTCGGGATGGCGCCGGAGGCCCGCATCCTGTCCGTCCGGGTGATCGCCGAGCCGGAGGACGCCGGCTACGTCCGCTACCGGACGACGGACGAGGCCGACGGCTCGGTGGCGCGCGGGATCCGCTACGCCGCCGACAACGGCGCCGACGTGATCAACCTCTCGCTCGGCAAGGACAGCGAAGTCCCCCAGGAGCGCGCCGCCATCGGCTACGCGATCGGCAAGGGCGTGGTCGTCGTCGCGGCGGTCGGCAACGAGGGCGACGAGGAGCGCCGCCTGGACGGGGACGGTTTCGCGCCGTACTCCTACCCGGCGTCCTACCCGGGGGTCATCGCGGTCGCCGCGACCGAGTCCGACAACTCCCGCGCGGCGTTCTCGAACCGCAACTACTCCGTCACGCTGTCCGCGCCGGGGAAGGGCCTGCCCGTCGCCGGGCCCGGCGACGACTACTTCCTGAGCAGCGGGACGAGCGACGCCACCGCGGTCGTCTCCGGGATCGCCGCGCTCATCCGCGCCAAGTACCCCGACCTCCCGCCCGCGCTGGTCTCCCAGGCGCTGATCGAGAGCACCAGGCACGGCCCGTCGGGCGACTACGACGCGGAGATCGGCTTCGGGGTGGTGCACGCGTCCCGTGCCCTCGCGGCGGCCGGGGCGCTGACCTCCGCCGGCGCGGGCGCCCAGGGCAAGCCCGCCGGGCAGCGGTTCGGTGCGGACCCCGGCCCCGTGGAGGTCATCGAGCGGCCGGTCTGGCTCCGCCCCCTGATCATCGTGATCGTGCTCGCCGGGATCGGCGGGACGATCGCCGCGGCCGCGATCGCGCTGACGTTCCGGCGCCGCCACCCGAAGCCGGCGGGCGGACCGCCGGCGCCCGAGCCTCCGCCGGGTAGGCCGTCCATGGGCAGGCCGCCCCCGGGCGGGCGGCCCCTTCCGCCGTACGGTCCGCCCTACGGTGGCGGCGCGGGGTACTGAGCGTCCAGAATCGGCGGGTGCACGCAGACCCTGACGAGTTCGCCGAGGCGGTCCTGGACGCGGTCGAGATGATCCCGCCGGGCCGCGTCCTGTCGTACGGCGACGTCGCCGAGCTGGTCGGACGAGGCGGGCCCCGCCAGGTCGGGCGCGTCATGTCCCTGTACGGGGGCGGCGTCCCGTGGTGGCGGGTCCTCCGGGCGGACGGGAGCCCGCCGCAGTGCCACGAGCGGCGCGCCCACGAGCACTACCGCGCCGAGGGGACCCCGCTGCGCCCCGACGGCCGCCGCGTCGACATGGCCCGGGCCCGCTGGACCGGTCCCTCCTGACCCACACGCGTTTCTCCTTCGCCACATGACCACCTTGGCGACATGCGTGCGTTGTGGTCAGAACAGTCACGGTGATCTGTTCCAATGAACTGTTGTGCCGTCTGCCTCCTACCGTCTCGTGCGCCGCGCGGGCCCCGCGCGGGCCGTCCCGCCCGTGCTCGACGCGCAGCAGCGGCGGGTGGTGGAGCATGCCGGCGGGCCGATGCTGGTGCTCGCGGGGCCGGGTACCGGGAAGACGACGACGATCGTCGAGGCGGTCGTCGACCGCATCGAGAACCGGGGCGCCGACCCGGAGCGCGTCCTCGTCCTGACCTTCAGCCGCAAGGCGGCCGGGGAACTGCGGCAGCGCATCACCGGCCGGCTGCACCGCACCACGCGGACACCGCTCGCGCTCACCTTCCACAGCTACGCCTACGCGCTGCTCAGGCGCGACGCCGTGCTGAACGAAGAGCCCGCACCGCGGCTGCTGTCCGGGCCGGAGCAGCTCCTGGAGGTGCGGCGCCTGCTGGAGGGCGAGCTGGCGGACGGGGCACGCGACTGGCCGGAGCGGCTGAGGGCGGCCCTGGCCACCCGCGGGTTCGCCGAGGAACTGCGCGACTTCACCCTGCGCGCGGCTGAACGGCGGTACCACGCGGAAGACCTCGTCGCGCTCGGCCGCCTGCGCGGACGCGACGACTGGCCCGCCATCGGCGGGTTCATGGACCGGTACGCCGACCGGTTCGCGCTGGACCCCGTCCCCACCTACGACTACGGCGAGCTGATCCACATGGCCGCCGCCATGCTCGCGGACGAGGAGGTGCGCATCCGCGAGCGCAACGCCTACGACGTGGTGTTCGTGGACGAGTACCAGGACACCGACCCCGCGCAGGAGGCCCTGCTGCACCACCTCGCGGGGGAGGGCCGCGACCTCGTCGTCGTCGGCGATCCGGACCAGTCCATCTACGGGTTCCGGGGTGCCGACGTGCGCGGCATCCAGGAGTTCCCCAACCGCTTCCTCACGCTGAACGGCGACCCCGCGCCCGTCGTCGCGCTGCGGACGTGCCGCCGGATGGGCCCGGAGATCCTCACCGCGTCCCGCCGTATCGCGCGCCGCCTGCCCGCGGGCACGGCCGGCGCCGCCGAACACCGCGCGCTGAATCCGGTGGAGGAACTCGACGACGGCGAGGTCCGCGCTACTTCTGTCAGGGGGGGCGACCCCTCTGGCCCCCCCGATGAAGTGCGTGCTGCTCCTGTCAGGGGGGGCGACCCCCCTGGACCCCCCGATGAAGTGCGTGCGGTGATCGCCGACTCCGAAAGCCAGGAATCCGCCCTGGTGGCCGACGAGCTGCGCCGCGCGCACCTGCTCGACGGCGTCCCCTGGTCGCGGATGGCGGTGCTCGTGCGGAGCGCCGTGCGGCAGGTCCCGGTGCTGCGGCGCGCCCTCGCCCAGGCCGGTGTGCCGGTGGTCGTCGCGGGCGACGAGGTTCCCCTGGTCGGTGAGCCCGCCGTCCGCCCGTTCCTGATCCTGCTGCGCGCGGCCTTGAAGAAGGGGTACCTGGACGAGGTCGTCGCAGAAGACCTGCTGACGGGGCCGCTGGGCGGGGCGGACGCGCTGGCCATGCGGCGACTGAAGCGGGCCCTGCGCGACCTGGAGGAGTTGTCGGGTGGGCAGCGTCCCCTCGGGGAACTCCTGATCGCGGCGGTGAACGACCCGCGGGAACTCGTGCTCGTCCACGAAAGGGTCCGCGCACCGGCCGAACGGGTCGCGCACCTCATCGAGGTCGCGCGGCGCAGCGCCCACGACGGCGGCACCGCCGAGGACGTGCTGTGGGCCGTGTGGCGGGAGAGCGGCCAGGCCGACGTGCTGCTGGAGCAGAGCGCCAAGGGCGGGACGCGCGGCGCGGCGGCCGACCGCGACCTCGACGCCGTCGTGGCGTTGTTCGACCACGCCGCCCGGTTCGTGGACCGGCTGCCCCAGGCCGGGCCGGAGCTGTTCGTCGACAACATCGCGTCCCAGGAGATCGCCGGTGACACGCTCGCCGAGCAGGCGCCCGAGGGGGAGGCCGTCCGCATCCTCACCGCGCACCGCTCCAAGGGCCTCGAATGGGACGTCGTCGTGGTGGCCGGCGTCCAGGAGGGCGTCTGGCCCGACCTCCGGCTGCGCGGGTCGCTGCTGGGGGTCGAGGAGCTGGTCGAGCACGCCGCGGGTTCCGAGGCGGAGGGCGAGGTGGTGGCCGGCGCCTCCATGGCGGCGAAGATGCTGGACGAGGAGCGCCGCCTGTTTTACGTGGCCGTCACACGGGCCCGCAAACGGCTCGTCGTCACGGCCGTCGGGGGCGACGACACCGAGGAACGCCCGTCCCGGTTCCTGAACGAGCTGCTCCCCGGCGCGATCGAGCGGTCGCAGCTGGACGAGCGGACGCGGTGGCTCTCGCTGTCCGCCCTGGTCGCCGACCTGCGTTCCGCAGCCGCCGACCCGTCCCGCCCGGAGCCGCTGCGCCGTGCCGCGGCCGCGCACCTGGCGCGGCTGGCCCGCGCGGGCGTGCGGGGCGCGCGGCCGGAGAACTGGTACGCCATCACCGCCCTGTCCGACGACGGGCCCGCGTTCGCCGGCGAGGAGCCCATCACGATCTCGCCGTCCCAGGTCGAGACGTTCACCACCTGCGGGCTGCGCTGGCTGCTGGCCTCGGCGGTCGGCGCGCAGGAGGGCGGCCCCAACGAGTACAGCACGATGGGCAAGGTCGTCCACGCCGTCGCCGAGATGGCCGGCACCGACGACGGCATCGACGAGGTCCACGTCGCGCGGCGGCTCGACGAGATCTGGAACGACCTGGAGTTCCGCAGCTCCTGGTACTCCGAGAAGCAGCGCGAGCAGGCCGCGAGGATGGTCGACAAGTTCCTCGCCTGGCACCGCGACAACCCCAACGAGGTCGTCGCGCTGGAGGAGTCGTTCAAGGTCGACCTCGGCCGCGTCGTCATCAAGGGCCGCATCGACCGCGCCGAGCGCGACGAGCAGGGCCGCGCCGTCATCATCGACGTCAAGACCTCGTCCACCGCCGTCCCCAAGGACGACCTGGCCCGTCACCCGCAGCTCGGCGTGTACCAGTACGCGGTGATGCTCGGCGCGTTCGAGCGGCACGGGCTGATCGAACCCGGCGGCGCCAAGCTCGTCCAGGTCGGCAAGGCCGCGTTCGCCGCGCGGGCGCGCGAGCAGGCGCAGCCGCCGCCCGCCGACGACGCCGACCCCGAATGGCCCAAGAAGCTCATCGAGCTCGTCGCGACCGGCATGGCCGGCGACGTGTTCCAGGCGCGGGCGAACGACAAGTGCCGCACCTGTCCCGTACGCTCGTGCTGCCCCGTCCACGACGAGGGCGGCCAAGTAGGCGAGTAGCCGTCAGGACCGGCTCGGGGGGAGTGGGGTGATCACGCCGGGAGAGCTGGCCCGGCTGCTGGAGATCCCGGAGCCGACCGACGAGCAGGCCCGGGTGATCGAGGCTCCGCTGGCGCCGATGGCGGTGATCGCGGGCGCCGGGTCCGGCAAGAGCGAGACGATGGCCGCACGGGTCGTGTGGCTGGTCGCGAACGGCTTCGTCCGGCCGGAACGCGTCCTCGGCCTCACCTTCACCCGCAAGGCCGCCGCCGAGCTGGGCGCCCGCGTCCGCAGGCGGCTCGACACGCTGCGCGAGGTCCTGCCCGGCGACGAGCTGGAGCGGCTCGGCGGCGACGCCCTGTTCGACGGCGAGCCGATGGTGTCGACGTACCACTCGTACGCCGCGCGGCTGTTCGGCGACCACGCGCTGCGCGAGGCCCTCGAACCGACGATGCGGCTCATCTCGCCGGCCGTGGCCTGGCAGATCTGCTCGCGCGTCGTGGACGCCTACAACGGCCCGATGGACCGCGTCGACTGGCAGCCCGACACCGTCACCAAGGCCGTCATGGACCTCGCCGGAGACCTCGCCGAGCATCTGCGGACGCCCGAGGACGTCCGCAGGGTCGGCGCGTGGCTCGACGAGCGGTTCGCCGCGGTGAAGAAGCCGCTCAAGGCCCAGCGCGACATCCTCGCCAAGCACGCCGTCCGCGAGCAGATGATGCCCCTGGTCGAGGCGTACGGGCGGGCCAAGGCCGACCGGGAGGTCATCGACCACGGCGACCAGATGGCCCTGGCGGCGCGGATCGCGTTCAAGCATCCCGAGGTCGGGATGATCGAGCGGTCGCGGTTCTCCGTCGTGCTGCTGGACGAGTACCAGGACACCAGCCAGGCGCAGCTCGTCCTGCTGAAGTCGCTGTTCGCGGGCGGGCACCCGGTGACGGCCGTGGGCGACCCCTGCCAGTCCATCTACGGGTGGCGGGGGGCCAGTGCGGGCAACCTGCTGCGGTTCGCCTACGACTTCCCGCTGCGGCCGGGGGGCTCCGGCGGGCGCCCGGTGCCGGCGCCGGTCGTCCAGCTCAGCCGCTCGTTCCGCAACGGCGAGCGCATCCTGGAGGCCGCCGCCACGGTCCAGGAGGAGCTCCGCGCGGAGACGAAGGCCGTGCCCAGGCTGGTCCCCGGCGCGGGGCGGGAG